>CAZSUM010000084.1:0-10016 GCA_964610015.1 uncultured Lentisphaeraceae bacterium | reverse complement strand
CTCTATACCGAAGAGGCGACGATTTCGCCTGTGAAAGACGGCTCTGGAACGATTGTCAATTATGTGGCCGTTAAGCGGGATGTCACCGAGGAACGTAAGCTGGAAGAGCAACTCCGTCAGTCGCAGAAAATGCAGTCGATTGGCCAACTGGTTGGTGGTGTGGCGCACGACTTCAACAACCTGCTTCAGGTCATTAACGGATATGCCGAGATTGCACAGAAACAGATCGCGCAGAATAAATCCCCCGCTGTCAGTATTGATGAAATCACCAAGGCTGGCGAACACGCCGGAGATCTGGTTCGGCAACTGCTGGTCTTCAGCCGTCAGCAGGTGATTGATCCCAAAAATCTGGATCTGAATCAGGAAATCGAGAGCTCAAAGAAAATGCTCGATCGGCTGATTGGAGAACACATTCACTTTCAGTTCCTTGCCGGAAACGATCTGGGATTGGTCTTTGCCGACAAGAGTCAGATTCAGCAGGTGCTGATGAACCTCTGTGTCAATGCACGCGATGCCATGCCCGATGGTGGAGAACTGACGATTCAAACGAAAAACATTGTAATCTCATCGCAAGATTTAAAGGCCCACCTATTGACTCAGGCGGGGCGCTACATTTTGCTGAGCATTGCGGATACGGGTTGTGGAATGGATAAAAAAACCTGCGAAAAAATATTTGAACCGTTTTTCACCACCAAAGAGGTGGGCAAAGGAACTGGACTCGGGCTTTCCACCGTGTATGGAATCGTCAAACAGAACAATGGGCATATCCATGTCTACAGCGAGTTGGGCAAAGGAACGGAATTCAAAATTTATCTGCCGTTTGCCAGCCCGATTCAAGAAAGCATCCTTAATTCAATTGCCGAAAAAGACGTGTCGGAAGAAGCCGGAGTGGAGACGATCCTAGTGGTGGAAGATGAAGAGGCCCTTTTAAAATTAGCGGTCCAGATCCTGACGGGTGTGGGGTATACCGTTTTGACCGCGAAAGACGGGGTAGAAGCCGTGCAGGTTTTCGAAGAACACGCCGAAGAAATTGACCTGGTGATGATGGATATGGCGATGCCCCGCCTCGGCGGTCAGGAGGCAATGAAACAAATTTTAGCGAAACGCCCCGCGACGCGGCATCTGTTTGTCAGCGGCTACAGTCAGCATGCAGGGCAGAGCGACGACATCCGGAAAAAGCTACTGGATAAACCTTATACGGTCACAAGTCTTTTGCATAAAATCCGCGAGGTGCTACAGACCGGAGGCAGGGGCCGACCGCTGGGAATAATCAGGTAGGGCCCACTCGTCGAGCGGGCTGTGCACTGGAGCGGCGGATAATTGTTGTCTCCAGTCTTCGATGGTGCTGATGGTATCGCGACTGAAGTCACCTTCTACGACGGAGAGAATAACGAAGCCTTCTTTCAAGTAAATCTCGACGATGATCGGCCACCTGTTCGACAAGCTCAAACGCGAAGTCCCTTACATCGAGAGCATCGAACGCCATTTTTCACAATCATGTGCCTCCATTCCTTAGAAGAGTGGGTTTTCGGAGTGATCCGTTCGTCAAATACTCGACACTTGCTAAAACTGAGCATAAAAAAACCACCGGAGTTATTCCGGTGGTTTCAGTAAAAGTCACATCCATCAGCTATTCAGATCAGGCGTGTCCAGTATTTCCGAAGGTCATGCCGGGTTTGCTGAACTCGACATGGTTGTGGTAGGTACCGTACTCGGTAACAATAGCACCATCCGGTCCAGCCACCTGTCCGTGCCAAGACTCAGGATCTTTCAGGATATAAACTTGGCCTGATTTCTGGGAGCGCGTCAGGGCATACTTTGAATGCATCCAAGATTCACCGAACCCCCATGGGCGTTTGCTCGCAGGTAGCTCACTGATGGGAACCTCGGTGCCTTCGCCCTTATACTCACCAAAGAAAGTGACTTCGCCCCAACGTACCTGCCAAGCCTCCATTTTAGGGCCGTACCCATCCGGTCCGCCGACATGATGATGCTCGGGCAGGGTTTGGCCGGGAAGCAGATAGATATCGTGTCCGAGATAGCCAAAGTGCTCATCCTTGAATTTACCCTTGTAATTCTTAGACCCGTGAGTGGCATAGGTGCCATGCTCGTTGACCCAGAAGATGCCACCCATTCCGAGCTTCAGAATATCACCCTGCACGAAATCGGCCACCCAGAATGCATCGGTCTTCAGTATATCCGGTGTCGGGTAGTTGAATTTTTTAAATAGATCAAAATAAGCCTTCTTAGCGGCCGCAACATCCAATTTTCCGTCTTTATACATGTCGTCCTTCTTTAAGTTACAAGTTGAGGCTGAACGTCCCCCGAGTGATTGACATCCGGCACCAAAAGCGAGACCTGCGCCTATGGTGGTGGCAATGGCCGCTCTGCGTGTAATTTTTTTCATGGTTAACCCTCTCCGTACACATCCGACCCTTTGTTTTTCCCTATGCAGGCGCACTCGCGTCCACACGCCCGACCGATTTAATTCCCACGACCGGAAAAACCTCTTTATCATACGTTTTTTGACGCTTGCCGTCAACGCTGAGGTCTGGCGGACTTATTCCGGTATTACGGTCATACGCACATTGTCAAGATAGATGACGCCATCGGCAACTTCACTGCAAAAGAACCCGATCAGACTCAAAGCCGCGAAGCCAGCACTCAACGGGGACTTGATCTCGCTTTTCGTTCCATCAGCAAGCGTGATTGTCACGCAGGATTCCCGATTGACCCCTGACAGATGCAGCGTGATTTCAATCTTGATCCAGCTCCCTGGTTTTGTGGAGGCAAGCAGGTGATTGCCCGACTTAAGGATGCCATCAGCAGAGAGCGTTACACCCGATGCCGAGTTGAACTCTCTGGTAGGATTAACTCTTTTGGATGTATCCCTGAAACCGACATCTAAAAAGGCGGGTGAATCTGCTTGTTGCTTCATATCAAAGGAAAGCGTCACGGTCCCTTGATCAAGATGCGAAGGCAACGTGTAGGTCATGTAAGGATAATACGATTTCACGGCCGCTTTCCGGTCAGTTGCGACGATCGCGCGACCGCCGTTTTTACCGATGCCATCCGCAATCTGGAAATTAGCCTCAGGGGTTCCCCCGTTGCACGTGAATCCTCGCGGTAACAGGCCGACGGGGATATCCTCACAGTCACAGAAAAAGCCGGTGAACGGTTTCGGTTTTGGGAGAGCCATCGCGTAAAAGGGCGGTTTGACACACTTGGCTGGTCGTGCGACATCTTTGAACGCAGGCTCAAGCCCGGCAGCAGAGATATCAAACGGCTCAAACCCGAGCGCAAACGCAGGGGATGCCGGCTTTAGACGGAAGTCGCCCTGTGTTGGATTTTCGAATAGGGGATCAATGTTGAGTGAGCCTGTATCCTGTCCGCCCGCCTGCCATTCTGCAAACGATTTGTTCGCGAAATGAAAGCTCTGGCCCGCAAAGTTCCAATAGATGTTGGAGCTACAATTGAAGAGCGAGGTGCTCCAATCTGCATCCGTCATATTACTGCCATCAAAGTACATGAGATTCCGCGTGAAAATATTCGCTTTGGCATAAGGTTTCTTATAACTCCGAATGTAGGGTGCCTCATGACCATAAACGGGCCCCAGAATATTATTCCGAATTATGTTTTGCGCACCGCCATTCATGTTGAACCCGTGTGTTCCCACATGGTAGACAAAGTTCTTTTCAACCAGCATTTCTGATGACCCTTCATCCAGATAAAGTCCAAGTTGCCAATACTGTTTGGCAAAGGGACTTTTTAGATTGTCACGCAGCACATTGCCCCGAATCACGGTGCCGGGTTGACGCCCGAGCGTATAGATGCTGGCGCCATCGGCAATCAGCGTGAGGACATGACTGATGTGGTTATTCTCGATCCGGTTTCCACCGCAGGAGGTAGCCCCGTCGCTCCACGACCATCCTACAGCAATTCCGGAGTAAGGCAGATTCCATATCTGGTTGTTTCTGATCACCGTGTCACGCACGATTCCGCACCAGACCGCATTGGCGGAGTAGTACATGATCCCACAATCAAAGATTGCACAGTTTTCAATCTGGTTCCCAGTCGGTACGACAGGATAGGGGGCCGTGGGCTTCATGCTGATATCGCCGACCTTGACACCGCCGCCGCCAAGATCAAAAAAACGACATCCCGTAACCCTGTTTTCATGTGACCCTAGCCCGATACCGATTCCGTAATTGCCCGAGTGAGAGAGCGTACAACGCAGAAAGGTACAGTGCTGTGCCCCACTAAGTTCGATCGCTGAGGGAAGATCTGGATGGCCCTGGGAACCCCCATACCCTTTCTGGGGTAGCTTTGACTCTGTCAACGAAAAGTCGATGCCCCTGAAATCAATATGTGACACGTAACGATCGGATTGATAATCGCCCGTGAATCTCAAGAGCTGAGCCAAACGGGGAATCACGACACGTGTATCAGACAAGGATTCCCCTTCATAGGGAAGATAGGTCAGCACTCCTGATGGACGGTCGAGATACCATTCGCCAGGCTCATTTAGCTCCTCTTTCACATTTTCGATGAAATAAGGTTGAAGGCCGCCTTGGTTCACTGCAAAGGTCGGCATACCCGTGAAGGTGACAATATCCTTTTTCGTGTCCACCTTTTGTACCAAAAGCCGCGAGGAACTCCAGACATGCAGCACCACCACTTCAACATCAGTAAGATTCTGCCATTGCTTGAAATCACTGGGGGCAAAATAGAAGTCCTGTTGAGCGGCACGGTGGGACATGGCCCCTTTGCGCTTGGGGGAATAGGTCAGACCATCTACGCGTTTCATGCCAATATGCGGCCGATAGCGACGCTCAAGCGGCAGACCCTTGGCCGAAACAAAGAGCTGGCGAAAGTGCTCTCCCCCAGATTTAACAGCGGGAATTTCAACTGTCCACCGACGTACACCCTTTGTCCGGGTTTCATGAAACCCTTCCACCACGTGACCTCCGCTGATGACAGCATGCTCGCCAGGGGCTGACCGCCAGATTATCGGTGCTTCCGCAGTACCGGAATCTTCAGGTGTCAACGTGAGGGTCTCAGTCAGTGGATAGGTGCCATGGCGGAGTTCCACTGCGAAGGGCCCCTTGTCGCCTTTCTGTTTAGCCATACGAATCGCGTCGCGCGCCTTCACTGGTGAAGCAAAAGGAAGTTCCTGTGTGCCCGGATTCGCATCGTTACCATCCGGAGCAACAAAGAAATCAAGGGCTTGAGAACGCATACTAAGCGCTAGGACGCTCACAATGATTGGGGTGATGATGGAAGATGTCCTGTGATTCTTCATTCTAAACCTTTCAATCATTCGTTATCCCAAAGCCACATCAAGTAACATCATTACAGAGAACCCCGTCATGGTTGTCATCGTGACAAGGTCAATATTTTCCTCTTTACGCTGGGATTCCGGGATCAGTTCTTCCACAACCACAAAAATCATGGCCCCCGCTGCGAAGCAAAGTGCATAAGGTAGAATGTCCTGCATGTATAGAACAAATGCGGCACCAAATACGCCTGCAATGGGTTCGACAATGCCGGAAGCTTGCCCCATGAAAAAGCTCTTTGTCCGTCCCATGCCTTCTCGCCTCAACGGCAAGGACACCGCCGCTCCTTCAGGAAAATTCTGAAGGCCAATGCCGATGGCCAACGCAATGGCACCGCCAATCGTCGCAGATGAAAGATTTGCAGCTACAGCGCCAAAAGCAACACCCACCGCAAGGCCTTCTGGAATGTTATGTAACGTGATCGCCAGCACAAGCAAGGTGCTTCTTCGCCATGACGTTTTAATCCCCTCACTTTGAGCGATTGCCAGACCGGGGTGCAGGTGCGGAAGAACGCAGTCCGCTAGGCGCATAAAGAGCCCGCCGGCCATGAAGCCGATGACAGCGGTTAGCCAGGGCGTTTGCCCCATATCTTCCGCCATTTCGATTCCCGGTGCGAGCAAGGACCAGAAGCTAGCGGCAATCATCACCCCCGCCGCGAACCCCAACATCGAATCCATGAGTTTGGGTTTGACTGTCTTGGTGAAGAAGACGACCGCCGCCCCCGCCGCTGTAACACCCCATGTAAAGAGTGTTGCCATTAATGCCTGCTCAATCGGACTGAATTGCTGAATGAAGTCGATCATGAGATGCCTCGCTTTTTATCGTCAGCATACGTTTTCTGAGGCTTGTCGTCAACGCCGAGCGTCCAGCAGCCTGAAAGTCTGTGGCGAGTTCTTAAATAGCACCGAGAGTGTCCGAAAAATAAACCGTACTGAGGGTTAGACGTCACTTTTTTGCTGTTGGTTCGCGTGTGATGCCCTCGCACACATCGCTGGGTTCGCCTTTGTTCCCATCGCGATCGACTGCCACCACGCGATAGTAGTAGGCCGTATGCGTTTTCAGTCCTTTGTCCTCGTATTGCACGGTTACATAGGGACCCGGGCTCACCTTAGAAAGAAAACGTTCTTTGCAGAGTGCGAAGTCCGCGTGATCTCCCCGATAGAGTTCGTAATGGGAGAGGTCACTTTCTTGGTTCTGGCCCCATTGCAGATAGAGCATGTCCGACGTGTCACCGCGCCACGCGTGCGGCGCATCGATCAGCCCAGTGTAGAACGCGCCGACCTTGGCGGGTGCCGAGTTGCCTGTAGTTGTTGTCACCGCCTTCACAGCAGCAGACAGTGCTCCCTGCCGGGCATCGGCGTTTACAGCCGCCACGCGGTAGTAGTGGGTCGTGTCTGGCGACAAAAGGTTGTCAAGATAGCCTGTATCGCAGGTGACCGTGAGCAGATGGTATTCGTCCGCCGTGAAGTCGTCGTCTTGGCCACGGTACACATGGTACTGCTTGGCATCTGACACCGATTCCCACGTCAACCCGATCATCGCGTCGGTTGTTTTTGAGACCTCTACAACGGGTGCTACTGGTAATTGATTTGATCCTTCGACCCGCAATGTGAGAAAGCCGAACGGGTCGATACTGACCGACGGATTGTCCAACGTTGTCTCGTCTTGCTCCAACAGCGAACAGACGGTTAGATTGAACGTTTCTTTCCACTCACTTCTAAGGGAGAAAGTTTCGGCCTTCTTTCCCTCGGTTTCGTGGAGTCTGGCAATCACGCCGCGCCCGGGAGTCTCGCTCAATTTCAGGGTCAGCAGTTCGACGTTTTCGGCCCCGACGCGCAAGAAACTGAGCGGCCCTGACGGTAGTGGACCGAGCTGAGATTGAGCAATGATAACGGCGAGTGGAGGCGTCGTCGTTTGTTCGGCGAATTGTGGTACGCCAGCCTGCTCAAACGGTCCGGCGCCGCTGTGGATCGAGTAGCGGAAACGGAGGTTGATAGACGAGGGCCCCGTTGTCCATGCGTGCGCGTACAGCCAGTCGTTGAAAACGTAAGAATAGAGGTGCGAGGTCTCGGGTTTCTCGCCGAACGTCCGTTTGGGCGTATGGATCTTACCGCATTCGATGAGCTGACTGTCGAGCTGCGCAAGCGTGACACCGAAGACATTGTTGCCAACATAGGCCCAATCTCGTGCCGCCGAATAGGAGTCAGTCGTCAGACCGGTCTGGTCCGTGTAGACGTTCGCATGGCACCCATTCAGCCCGATTCGGAATTCGCTGCTCGGCACATCGAAGGGGAACGCGTAATAGCCGAAGCGGTCCCAGCGCTTCTTGTTCCCCAGATCCCGTGCGTGGTTGAGCCGGTTGTCGATGTCGATGCGCTTTTCATCGCTTGGTAGGGTCACGCGTTGAACGATTTCTGCTTGGGTGCTTGGGTCGTCGAGTGTCGCGATGACTGTTTGTTCCAACGCGGAGGTCTCAATCGTAAACCGTGCCTGCTTAGGCGTAACAAAGGTCTTGTTCCGGTCTTTGGAATAGACCAACTGGTTGCATCGGTACAGGGCCTTGGTGTCCACCAGTTCCCGCCGGAGTTTTTTGTCGTAAATACTTTTGATCGCGCCGTCCTTGTCAAACGTTACTCGGTAAAACGTATTGTCTAACACAGGCGGTTCAGCGGAGGGATGAATGGCCACCAACGGCGCGGTGCCGGTCTCCAGACGAAACAGCGCATACCCAAATGAAGGAATCGTAGACGTGCGGAAACGGAGGTTGCGACCGTTGAGGACTGTCGGAGCAAGTGTGCCATCGGGATAGCGCACGGACAAGAGAGTCGCGCACGATGCCGGCAGGTCGACCTCAACAATCTCGCGGCGGTCGTGCAGGGTGGGATTGAACACCATGACGGAGGGCCCTGCGGTCTCCACTTTAGAGGCGAGCACCTGCAAAGCCCGTTCGCTCTCCGCGCTAGCCGTTTCTGTAGCTTGTGCGATCCACGCCCGCTTCTGCATCCACGTGTCGTAAACGGGACGCCCCTTGTAGTAGCTGGTGCCGTAGCCGTGCTCGTCGTTGCAGACCAGCGCGTCCCACGCGCGGCGTAGCGCGTTGACTGGGTAAACATAGGTTGGGTCCGCCAGCCGTGCGAGGGTCGCCAATTTTTCGGCGGTCGGCAGGAGTCGGTCGGCTGCGATTTTGTCGGCCAGTAGGGCAGGGGTGGAGACTGGATGTTGCGCCCACCCAGCGGTCATCAATCCGCTCAGCGTTGGGATCTGGTCGCCGAAACGCGCCTCGACGTCTTTGAACGGAACCGACAAATCGCCGACGGTTCGCAATTCCGGCCAGCGCCAGACCGCGTTCCACGCCTTGGCGCGGTTGGCCGCGCCCAAGCCCGGACTTTGATTATCGTTATAGTTTGGCAGCATCCAGACGTCATATGGATAGCGCGATTCCGCCAAGGCGAGCTGTTTCGCCATGATGGGGGCCATTATTTTGGGATCGGAAAAACGATGCCCGAAGCTGAAACTCGACAGGTTGCCGTAACTCAAATTAGTCCACACCAGAATTTTTCGCTTACCATCTGGCCCCAACCAGTAAAACAGATGCGGCAACTTGGACTCCCAACTCACATCGACCCTGCTACCGGGCGTTCCGCCGGGGCTCCAGCAGTTGACCGCATCTGGGTTCCATGGGTTCGGGTAGAAGCCCATGTATTTGATTCCCGCGTCTGCGTAGGCGGTCACCAGTGGCCAGGTGATGCCGTTGTTATCAACCATCAGCATGGTGTCGGCTGCCAGCTCCCAGCGATATCGCAGCTCGCGTGCGTAGTAAGCACTGCGGCAGAGTTCTTCCGTACTATAGGCTTCTGTGCGGTTGCCTGAATGCGAGGCGCTGATGCCAATCAGCCCCGGCTTGGCATATGTTTCGATCAAGTGCCGAGCGGCGGCTTCTGACCTGTCGCGCTCGTAGTTGTCCCACCACCACATTCCTTCGACCCCATAGCGAAAGCGGGAAGCGTCTGTGTGGGTCGCTGTCTGATCAACTAGCTTCTGCGCGTCATCGAGATACTTATTTCCCATCAGCCGCTGCATATACTGGGGATTATGTAGCCCGATATCCACATGCGACGAGAGAACCTCATAGATCGTCCAGTGCCGCGGCGGCTGCCACGTCAGCTTTCGCTCAGCCAAGGTTTGGGCTCCGCTCAACAAGGCCCAGCGCGATTCAAGCGTTTTCGAAGGTTCCGGCAGAAGCACCGACACGCTGTTGGTGCCAGCCCGCAACGCCCCCAGCGCTTTTTCGGCTAGCAGGGTGCTGTCCGTCCAAACTTTTAGCGTACACGCAACGACCGCTTCCGTGCAGTCGATGTCCAAATTAACGTTCTGACACGGCGGCGTCCCCTGCGCGACCAGTGAGGTCGGCATGACCTCCCAGCGTTGAATGACAGGCGAGTCGGCAAAGGCGGCACAGGTCATTCCCATGACGAGTATTCCCGCTATCGCATAGTTCCCCATAGTACATCGCTTCAAAGATACCTCCCAACCTAAGTTAAAACTGTTTTTGTCTTTTCACAAGGTTACTCGAAATTTAGTGTCTTATGGTCGAAAAAAAGCGATAAAAAACAAGTTGTTTCCCTCTCCCTCGCCCTTTGGGAGAGGGTTGGGGTGAGGGGTGTGGGCTCTGCCCTCATT
>CAZSUM010000083.1:3990-10134 GCA_964610015.1 uncultured Lentisphaeraceae bacterium | reverse complement strand
GTTGACGGCGGGCGCCGAAAAACGTATGATGGGGACGTTTTACGGTCGGAAAGGGAAAACCGGTCGGACGTGTGGGCGCGGGTGCGCCTGCACGGAGAACAGAGGAGTGTCGGATGTGTACGATGTCGAGGACTCGTCAGGATCCTCCTTAAGCGCAATGGATGACGGTCTGGGCTGGGACGTAAGCGATGGTAATATGGACAACATGTCTGCACGCGGGATCACAGGCAACATCATGCCAAACAACAACGAGGTTGGCGGACGCTCGGGTGAAGGTCGATCAGGGAAATCATCTGGACAATTTGTTGAAAAAGAAGCCACCGGAAAAGGAGGACGCGACACACCGACGCGTCTTGTTCAATCACCATTTGAACAGGGGACTGTCCGTGATTTATCCAAGGATCCACAAGGCGGTGCTACCGGCGGCGGCAAACAATCTGGGTTAGGAGATGGCGGCTTACGAGGCATTCCCCCTGACCAGCGCCCCGACATTCAGCAACGCCTGCCCGGACAACAGGCTGAATTGCACCAGAAAGCCGAAGCCTTACTCCGTGAGTTACACATGCGGAACTTACCCACCGGCGATCTTGAAGATGCCGTACAAAAAATGGCGCTCATTCAAAAATATGCCTCAACTGGACAGGGGCTTGAGTTGCGTCAGGTCAGGAGTGACCTGCTCTCTACGTTAAAAGATGCACAAACCGCAGTACACAGTCATGTAGCAGGGGGTATGGAGCAAACACACCAAAACAAGCCACGCATCACCACGATTCACTATTCAGGTTCCGAACCGACTCCGAAAGGGTATGAAACTGTTATTGAGAGCTATTTCCGGGTTCTGGCCCAACCACAGACAGGAGAGAAATCAGATGCGCAAGTTCAGTGATGGCTTTGGACGACTGCTGTTTTGCTTGTTTACACTAACCTTAGCAGCACATGCAGAAAACAACCTGATCCGCAACGGGACTTTTGACGAGGGAGAAACCACTGCGCAATACTGGGAACCAGCCAATGGCTTAACAACCTTTTACATAAAAGAACCAGGCCGCGGACGCATTGTCATGATGAACACGCAGGTTGAACGGAAACAAGCTCTAGCTTGGCAACAAACGTTTCAAGCAAGCCCGACAAGTTCATTGCCTAAAAGAATACTGTTACCCGCAAACAGCTACGCTTCGATCGGCGCAAACGAAGGCGTCATGCTAGATTCTGATTTGATTGATTGCCAACCGAATCAGAATTATCGGTTACAGGCGGATGTCAAAGGCGTGGGGCATCCGATCATTTGGATCAAAGGATTTCTCTGGCATCCGACACGTAAAATTTGGGTCGACGGATATCAGACGCGCTTGGTCCCAGACACCGTCAGCACCTCAGCGTGGCATACCTGTAGCATCGGGTTCAATCCAACTGCTCAATCGCCACGTATCCAAAAGATTAAAGTGCGTCTGTACGCCTATTGGCCCAATGGACAATACTACTTTGATCAAATTAAAATAGAACCGATCACTGCAGAAGAGATGGCCGAGCACGTCAGACAGCGAAACAATGCCAAGTAACCATTGCTCAGCATTAAGTCGGTAATAGACAGTCTGTTTCTTCACGCGTGGCCAGATGTTTCCGCCGAGCCTTACCGCAACTAACATCATCCGGGCCAATAAAAATGGCATCGGCATAGGTTCCTGAACTCGCGCGCGAGAAAAACTGTTTAGGCTTCAATTGTGCAAGCATCAGATCAACTGACTCGCCGTTCGTACGTAACCGATTGGCCAGACGCGTCGCAGCATCGCGCTGTTCCGAAAACATGTAACCGATCACGACACCTGTTCGCTCAGCAGCAACCTGCTCACCCAAGATTTCCTTTAAAATCTCAACCACGACAACATCACCGAATCCCAATCCAACAGCTGGCATGGCAGCACCACCGATCGCGGTAAGCAGGTGGTCATAACGTCCTCCCCCAAAAATCGCACGGAATTTTCGATTGACATCAAAAGCCTCAAAAACGATGCCTGTGTAGTAGGCCAGACCACGGATCACAGCGACATCAAACACCAATCTATCCGCCACACCGTAAAGTTCAGCAAGCGCAAAAAGTTCGCGTAATGTCGCGATGGCGGGAGAGTCTTCCCCCACAAGCAACTCAGCCTGATCCAGTGTCTGGATCGCCAACAACTCAAAGGTTTTCGTTATGCTATCGCTATTAAGCCCCTCAGCGATGAGTAGCGCTGTAATTTCCTCATCTGAGATCTTCCCTCGCTTGTCCAAGGCCAAGAAAACCGCAGCATGATGTTCCGCTGCAATTCCAGATCGTTGTAAAAGCTCTGCGAGCAACGCCCGGTTATTGACGTGAATCCGGTAAGCGTCATTGGGCATGCCCATCGCACTCAACGATTCAGCAGCAGCAGCGAGAATTTCAGCTTCAGCAGAAACATGAGCCTCTCCAATAACATCCAAATTCCACTGATAGTGTTCGCGTTTACGTCCACGCGTCATTCGCTCATACCGAAAGCACTGGGCAACAGTGAACCATTTAACCGGAAAGGTGAGTTGTCCCTGACGTGCAGCAATCATGCGAGCCAAGGTCGGTGTCATCTCAGGACGCAAGGCAAGCTTACGCCCACTCTTATCCTCAAAATGATAGATTTGATCGGCGACCTCCTCCCCACTTTTGCGTTCTAGTAGTGCCAGACTCTCAACCACACAGGCATCATACGGCTGAAAACCAAAGCGGGTGGCAGACAAACGCCACGCGTCAAAAACGCGATTCCGCCACCGCATATCCTCTGGGTAAAAATCTCGCATGCCACGTGGCGGTTCAAAAGAAATCGGAGTGCTCATAATTTTTTAGACAGCATGTCACGCATGCGTTTTCCTGGCTTAAATTTAACAACTTTTCTAACGGGGATCTGAACAACATCAAGCGGTTGGTTGGGATTTCTTCCAATTCGCGCCTTTCGTTCAACAATCGTAAAAACTCCAAATTCGCGAAACTCAACGTGTTGACTTGCATCGAGTGCGTCAATAATGCCGTCCAATGTTTTCTGAACAACATCGAGTACCTGATGTTGTGTCAAACCGGTCTCGCGTGCAATTTGAGTTACCAATTCACGTTTCGTCATCGCTGATTCGTTAGCTTCTTGATTTACGTTAGATTGAGGCATGGCTGATCTCCTGAAAGAACACACTAGCTGATTAATTCGGTTGTCAGTGTATCAACGAGTTCGACAATGGCTTGTGGGGCCTCTGCGACTGGCACAAGCGCACTTGTTTTTTCTGTGCGGCGTTTGATCTCTACACCACCTTTGGCCAATCCTTTGGCGCCCACCACAACACGGATGGGACAGCCAATCAGATCGGCATCTTTGAACTTGACCCCAGGACGTTCTTCGCGGTCATCTGTAAACACATCAATCCCCCGCTGCTGTAGCGCCGTTTCGAGTGCCTCCACCGTCTGACAGACCTCTGGATCTTTAGGATCGAGCAACAGAATGTTGACCGTAAAAGGGGCTACCGTTACCGGCCAGATAATGCCATCTGCGTCATGCGACTGTTCCACGACAGCCTGCAGAGTACGCGTGACACCAATGCCATAACACCCCATCACCATCAATGCGCTCTGTCCGCAATCATTCAAGAAGGACGCCTCAAACGCCTCGGTGTACTTAGTTCCCAGCTTAAAGACATGCCCCACCTCAATCCCGCGTTTGAGTTGAAGCGTCGCTTGACAATGGGGACAAGCATCCCCAGCGCCAACACAGACAAGGTCCTCAAATGCAGTTATTTTGGCATCCCGAGTCAGGGAGACCTGCGTGTAGTGCGTATCCACCTGATTCGCGCCCGTAATCCGGTCACACGCATTTCGTAGTGCCTGATCCGCATAAATCGGAACCTCAAGTCCAACAGGTCCGGCAAAGCCGACTGGGGCACCGGTAACCTGCTGAATCATGGCTTCATCAGCCAGCTCAACCTGCTTTGCGTTGAGAAGCCGCTTGAGCTTATGTTCATTCAACTCGCGATCACCAGGAACAAGAACAGCCACGGGTTGACCATCCACACAATAGATCAGCGTTTTAATAAAACGATCAGCCGGACACTTAAAAAAGGTAACAAGCGCATCGATCGTTTTAACACCTGGCGTTGCCACCGTTACAATGGGGGCCTCAGATACCCCCGATTTTGCCTCTGCCACAACGAGGACAACACGTTCCGCACGTTCCTGATTTGCGGCATAGCCGCACGCCGGACAATCCACAATCCCGTCCTCTCCGGAGTCAGCTAACACCATGAATTCATGCGACCATTTACCGCCAATATCCCCCGTATCCGCCTCAACAGGACGAGCAGAAAGGCCGCAGCGCTTAAAAATTTGCACATAGGCATTGTACATGGCCAGATAGGATGCATCCGCAGCTTCAAAGGAAGTATCAAAGCTGTAGGCGTCTTTCATGATAAACTCTTTGGCCCGCATGAGACCAAAGCGTGGACGGATTTCATCACGAAACTTGGTTTGAATTTGATAAACGGTACAAGGCAGTTGACGGTATGAGCTTACCTCTTTAGCCAGCAGATCAGTCACGACCTCCTCATGAGTTGGACCCAGTGCCATCAGATGTTCCGCACGGTCCTTCAAGCGAAACATACCCGGTCCCATGGTCGCCAAACGCCCCGAACGTTCCCAGAGTTCGGCCGGTTGTAAGGCTGGCATTAGAATCTCTTGCGCGCCAGCACGGTCCATCTCTTCACGCACAATTTCGGTAATTTTACGTAAAGCACGCAGTCCAAAGGGCAGAAAGGTATACAACCCACCCGAAACTCTACGGACAAGCCCAGCACGAATCAAAAGCTTGTGACTGGCAATTTCAGCTTCCTGCGGATCATCCCGCAAGGTGGTAATAAGCGTACGCGACCAACGCATAAAAAATAAATTCCTTTACAACTTTCACTATGACAAAGAGTTGTATCTATTTTGACAAGATTCTAATGCCTTTCGCAAGTCAAAAAAGTGAGATAATAACCCTTGCCACAAGGAACAATAAAAGCGAAAATGGTATTTAACTAAAAAGAAGCTGAGGAGTATCGTGCTTTTTAAAAAGAAACTCGGATTTACGTTAATTGAACTTCTGGTTGTGATTGCGATTTTGGGAATTCTTGCAGCAGCCTTGACCTCTCAAGTGACAAAGGCCAAATCATCAGGACAAACCTTACGTTGCAAGGCAAATTTGCGAAATCTCGCCCAGGCAGCGCAGAGTTATGCATTTGAGACCAAACACATGCCGTGGGCTGGCTCTATGCAGGTGCTCTATCCGACACAAGTCGATGGTCGGTATATCGCGCACTACCATGAGCACAAGGGCTGGGTGGGCTGGGTGGGTGGCGGTAAATGGACCAGCAAAGATGCGCAAGATATGGAAACTTCCAGTTTTTACGGAAACAATGCCTATGATTCGCTGACAAATGGAACCCTGTGGGAGATTGTTGGAAAAGATGTCGCCACCTACGTTTGTGACACACATAAACAGGCTGCATCTAAAAAAGGGCTTGAAAAAATACATCGCTCGTATGTGATGAACGCTTATTTCGGGTACGAGGACAAAGAGCCTCCAGAAACGAAAGATGTCTTCCGCTGGCTCGACGCGCTCTCTACTTCTGGTAATGCCGCAAATCTGTTGCTGTTTGCGGAATTGCCAGCTGACAATATTGATACTTCCGAAGACGGCGCAGACAGTGTTCTGCAAACGACGATTACGAGCTATGTCTCTCCAGCAACCCGCGAACAGATTGGGTTCAATCATCGAGTTGCGAATCGAAATGTTGCTCATGTTGCCTTTGCTGATGGTCATGTGGATGCCCTAATTGAACCAGAGGGCGGCAACAAGACAGACTGCCAAGAATTAACACGACAGCTCTGTAATGGTGAAGAGATTGAGATTGAGTTACGAAAAAAAATGCGTTAATTCACACCGTCCATTACCATGCAGAGAATGAATTTTGCTGTTAGATCGGGAAAGAGTGGAGCCCCACGAATGAACAGAGTCTACCATTTACTACTTTTAGTGTTTGTTATCTTTGCGGTCATCCCTGTGATGGCCGCGCCCACCAGCACGTTGCCGCAAGATCGTATCCTGCTCTTTAACGATGGCA
>CAZSUM010000083.1:0-3967 GCA_964610015.1 uncultured Lentisphaeraceae bacterium | reverse complement strand
TAATCCTTTTAACACTCCGAGTATAACCATACTGGGAGTAGGCACCAACCATCTGCACAAGCCGTCTGGTTGGCAACTAGTCGCCTGCCGTCTGGGCTCAGCCAGAGGTCGTGGACTAGGTCTGATTGTTCCACCAACACCTCCCTCCATCACGTTGGCCTCAGCGACCAATCTGGCAGCCAATATGCAAAACACATTGGCTGCGCAAATTCTTTCGCCTGTTTTATCCAATGGAATTGGGACCGTTTACTTTGAAGCCATTAACAATGATAATCCGAGTACGGCTTCTACGCGTATTAGGGTTTCAATCACAACCAACATGGTCAGTGAAGTCACCGGCTGGCCGACAAATCTACTGTTGGCAACCGAAACAACAGAGTTTTCATACACATGGGTTGTCCTAGATGAACTCCTTTTAGCCAAGAGCACGGCAACTGAATGTGAACGGTACATCAAAGCGCTTAATTACAGAGGCCCGGCAAAAATTAGAATTCAACGCGTTGGAGAGGCGGGCACCGAAGGAGGGGTATATGCAAGTGCAGCGCTTGATGCTGCCTTTACGGTCATCGACAACATTCGCGTCTCGCTCCCCCCCTCTGATGTACTCATCCGGCAAAACACAATTCCTGTCAGACCGGGATATCCCTCAGTAGCCACAAACATGACCATTGCCTGTTATGTCGACAATGTTGACATGAATGTGCCGACAACGGATTGGACCTCGCGTACCAACAAGGTTTACTACCGCTGGCGCTACCTTGACCAAGCGAGCAATGCATGGCAAAGCGTGACGTTGACCAACTTTTTCAAAGGCGACAACATGGGCAACCAGGAGGGCTACGAAGGTCCGATCCCTCCTCATGCGCTGGTCGGTGATATTGATTACTACTTTGAGTGCACATACGATGGGTACAGTTATCAATCCATCGACTACACGGGCCTGAATTACCCTTACCAGTCAGAAGCCCAACTCGCAGGTTTTTCACCTCGTAAATTGGGGAGTATCCAACAACCCTTTTCTTTCCGACTTCGCGCTTTTGCATCAAACTATGGCAAAATCTCGGTTCTTTCTGACCAATATTCAGCCCCTGTCGAGATGACGCTAATCGGTGATGACACGTGGCAAAGCATGTTGCCACGTACCGGTGCGGCGACAACCAATCTGACTTGGCATCTAAAAAGTGAGCAAGAATATTTACCCTCCACACAAACGTTCTCAACTTCTGTGGTTTATTGGGCTGAAGAAAATACACCTCTTGTCACTCGCCTCCCCTATGGCGGTTTCTGTGAGCCCACCAATGAGGTTCCCTTTGGTAAACAAATGGTGATCAGTGAAGGCGGGTACATGCGATTGACGTTTGAACCGGCCACAAAGAAATATATGATGACCCATGCTGAGTATCAGGACTTCAATGCTTGGCCGGCCAATCCTGACAAATTTTCAGAAAGTAATGGACAAACCCCCAAAGAAAGCTTTTTGAATACCCTCAGTGATTGGCCAGTAAGCTTGGAAACGATCTATTCTCAGTACTTTATTGCCCCCTTCCCCTCTACCAATGTCTTTATATCAGCACCTTTTGGCACCCCGGGAACAGACTGGACCGCAGGTCACGCTGCCTTTGTTGTAGAACGAACACTGGCGGACATCAATAACCGTCCCTCGGGCTTCTCAGACTTCCGCAATCAGGCCCTTCGTCTCAAAGGTGGCGACAGTGCCCTAGGACTCGGTTATATCCACACCACCTCTGAAACACGAACCGATGGTATTAAGGATATCTCATTTAAATATCGGCTTTCACAATCTGCCAGCAATTATGATATCGCCTATAATTGGACATCCTTTATCAGTTCGAACTACCTAGTTAAAGCAGATGTCAAAGCCTACAGTGGCGTTTCACCCGAAAATCCAACCATCTCCATCATCGGCTACTACCAAAATCCAGGGTCGTTCTACGAATATCGTGTAACTCAGGTTACAGACACAAATCTGAGTCAAGATAAACGCATTCAGCACCAGTTATTCAAATGGAAGAACGGGACACCCTCTCAACTTGGCAACAGTTATTTTGAAACTGGGACATACGCTGACCTCGCCTCGAATACCCGACGCTTGGAAATACGCTTGTATAGCAATCCAACCTCAACGCGCATTCGGTGTTATTATTATACCTCTTCAGCGCAACAGCGAATCGACACCACCGACACCACAAACCCCATCAGTTATGGCACCTATGGCGTCCTCTCCTCAGACTGCGGATCAGGATTTTCAACAATCATCTGGCAGCCAACAGACAGCACAGCAAGCCCAAGTGGTTCTGAAGTGACTGTTCTAGCGGCTGATACCAATTTCACGACACAAAAAAACAACTGGTATGCACCTGCAAATCGCTTTGAATTCAAAGACAACGTTTCACCCAAAGGCATTTATGCGGTAATCCCTAATCAAAAGCTGAGTGTCTATCTGCAACCGGTTAATCAAACCTATACGGGCGAACCTTCCGCATCAGGCACCACCGACTGGGTAAAGTATCAAACGATTGATGTCACCGGATACAGTTACAATACCAACGCCGTAACCATCAAAAATTGGAAAACACAATTTGTTTTGTTGCAAATCGAGGGTGCCGAAGGATCCATTGCTGATGTGACTGTCGATGAACTTAAAGTCACTGCATGGCGTGGCGAACAATTCGGTTCAGGGAACAATGATGCGTGGCTTGCCACAGAAGCGTGGGTTGTTTCAAATGCAGTGCCTCAAGGCCATGTCGTTGAACTCAAGCATTCACGCGCTGATCCGACTGAAGCGCAAGGAGTGCGCTCTATTTTAATTAATAACGGCATGGGAATGTTGGAGTTCGACTATAAAGTTTTGCGTGCACCCGCAAAACTCACGGTGCAGTACGCTTTGAAAAACGATGCGGACACATGGCTTGATGTACAGTCGTATGTGATCAGCAACGCCATGTCCACTTGGGACCACATTGCTAGTTACAAGGGAGACACGAGAGCTGGCTTTTTGCGGGTGATCAGTGATTGGCGAGACGGTGACTTTACAAATGCATGGGTTGCTATTGATAACGTACGTGCTTGGGAGGAACCGATTGTCCAAAACACATCCTGGCGCGCGTACAACATTAAAGTCACCGATACCGACACCGCACGCGTGATGCTCGATGGGGAAGCAAACGGCTTTCTGAATAACAGTACCACACAGGATGCCGATCCTGTTCAATCGCTTTCAGAGCCCTTTATACAGTCGCCTTTCCTGTTAAATGGCTTGGGTGAACTCTCCTTTAACGCGAGGACGTACACCCCTGGACAAACCTCTAGTATCCATGTGTATGCATCAACAAACGGCTGGGATGCCCCAACTAACCTCTGGTATGAATTGACCTCGTTCTCGAGCATCACGAACCGTTTTTACGAGCAGTATAGCTATAAACCAGTCGATGGCCGCAACATTGATGCCATTAAATTCGTAAACCCCTTAGGTGGACAACGCATCTGCCTCGAAAATCTTCTGATCACTGAACCGGTATTCCCTGGGTTTGAAATTTCAAATGTAAAGGTACTGTGTAGTAACGGTCTTACTTACGAATTGAACAAGCATCAGCCGATTAATACCGATCGAATCGGCGTGCAGGCTGAACTCCAGAACATTCAACTCAATCCATCCAACATTCTGCTCTATGTTGACTACTATGTGGGTACCAATGTTTGGGGCGTAGATAATTGGCCTGCGGCACAAGTAGTCACACTTCCGATGGAGCGGGTCGGAGTTTCACAGGTTTACCAGACCAATCCAACCAACGATATCCCGATGCAGGACAGTGATCAAGTCGTCCAATATCGTGTGCGAGCATCCTATCTAGGTGGTATTCCGCTAACAACGGAACAGACTCTCTTTGATAGCCCATCTTGGTACTACCCCGTGGATCTCAACGTGACGTATGCCAGTCAGGGGTGG
>CAZSUM010000082.1:0-10211 GCA_964610015.1 uncultured Lentisphaeraceae bacterium | reverse complement strand
AGCCGTTCAGGTGGGACTTACCACCCTGTGATCGCATCACTTTACCCGTGGCCGACATTTTAATCCGCTTCGTAGCAGATTTCTTGGTCTTCATTGTAGGCATGGTTTCCTCATTCCTTGTTTTGAAGCCTGAACCCGCAGGGCAGTCAGCCGTGAAAGCCCATACAGGATCTTGCTCTCCACCCATCCAGGCGAGATAGAAAGGAGTTGTATACCAAATCCCCTCCTGCTCGTCTAGCCTGATCATCACTCAAAAAAAGATTCCAGACTTGCATCCTGCGTTGGGTTCAGGTAAAAATTGATTCAGCGTGAAAGTGCTTTTCCTTTTTATTGATGGCGTTGGTTTGCGTGCGCCCGCACCTGATAATCCGGTTCATTCCGGTATTTGCCCTACTTTATGCCGTCTCATTGAAAATAACAGTGTGCCCATTGATGCCTGCTTGGATATGAAAGGCTTGCCGCAAAGTGCCACGGGACAGGCCACAATGTTTACAGGTGTCAATGCCTCGCACTACATGGGACGCCACTGTGAAGGCTTTCCTGGCCCAACCTTGCGAAAACTGATTGAAGAAGGAAACCTTTTTATCGAACTTTGTCGTAAAGGACTCCGTTGCCGCTTCGCCGATGCCTATCTGATTGACAGTGTCGATGACCTGCGCGTCCGCCGTTTTAAATCTGTGACCACCGTCATGGCGCTTACACAGCCTGAAACCATTTCCATTCAGGACGACCTCCTCGCTAACCAAGCGGTTTTTCATGATATCACCCGCAAGAGTCTTCACGAAAAAGGACTCAATATCCCTCCGGTCACACCCACTGCCGCTGCAGAACACCTCATCCAAGTTGCTTTGGCAAACGATTTCACTCTGTTTGAGTTTTTCCAAACCGACCTCGCCGGGCACTCCTGCAGCTACGACCACGCCTGTGACGTTTTAAAAATACTCGACCAATTCTTGGATACCGTCGTGAAACTCTGCAAAACAACAGGCCTCCTGCTTGTGCTCACTAGCGATCACGGCAACATCGAAGAAATAGGTGTGCGCGGACACACGCGCAACTTGGTGCCTTTGATTGCAATCGGACCAGGTGCTGATGAAATGAAAGGGAATGCCTCCAGCTTGACGGATATCACCCCGCGTCTCACACGCTTGATGGTCCCAGGCTATACCCCACCAGTCCGTACGGTACAACCTGTAGACTGGGCGTAATCTCGATAAAAATTCGATTTTTTTATTGCCCTTTTTTCGCAGGATCAAGTACTATAATTCATAATATGTTTCGAGTTTTGTATCGTATCAGTATGCAGAGAGTCTTATGAATGAAAAAAAACGTGTTGGCATGATCGGAGGAGGCAACGCCTCTTTCATGGGCGAAATACACCGCGCCGCGATTAAACAGTGCGGATGTCTAGACTTAGTGTGCGGTGCTTTCGGGTCAACGCGTCAAAGCTCTTTTGAGACGGGAAAGCTATTACAGCTCTCAACCCGTCGTGCGTATGGCACCTATCGAGATCTCTTCCGTCGTGAATCTTCAATGGCCCAAAATGAACGGGTTGATTTCGTCACCGTCTTGGCTCCAAACGCCATGCACTACCCCATCGCAATGTCCGCCATCGACGCTGGCATCTCAATCTTTGGTGAAAAGCCCTTTACCTGTAATCTCGATGAAGCTGTCAACCTGACCCGTAAACAGCGTAATACCAAGCTTAAATATGGTGTAGCCATGGTTTACCCCAACTATCCAGCCCTTCAAAAAGCACGCGAACTCGTGCAAACTGATAAGGCCGTGGGAACCATCCGAAAAGTGATCTCCCACTTTCAACTCGGATGGATGGCGCAACGCCTCGAGACCGCTGGCAATAAACAAGCGGGTTGGCGAACGGATCCACGCAGAAGTGGTCCTGCTGGGTGCCTAGTCGACCTTTGTTCGCACAGTTTTTATGTAACCGAATGGCTGACTGGACTTTCAGTTACCGAACTTTGTGCCGATCTGCGCCCCTCGGTTCCCGGCCGCATTCTCGACGATGACTGCAACGTACTGGTGCGTTTCGACTCTGGCGCTCGTGGGCTTCTAATCAGTAGCCAAGTCGCAACAGGCGATGCCAACGGTGTCGGCATCGTGATCTATGGCGATAAAGCCGCGCTTCACTGGTCTCAACATCAACCTGAAAAGCTAACCCTTATTCAAGCTGATGGCAAACGCGAGTGCCTAACCTGTGGCGATCCAACCCCAGAAACATCTGACACGACCTGTTTCGCAACACCCTACGGCAACAATGCTGCCTATATCACAGCCCTGGCTGCTGCCTACCGAGCTTTTACAAACGATCTCTCACCGCGGACCCAAAATCAACCTAACACTCAACTCCCAGGTTATATGACGGTCGAGGAAGGTCTTCGCAGTGTCGCCTTTGTCGATGCGGTTATGCAAAATACCGCCGTTCCAGAAGATCCAGCCCTTGCTGCCCCCAAATGGCAAACCCTGATTGTGCCGGAAGTCCACGACCTCTAATCATTGCCACTCCGGCCATTGGCCCCATCACCTTCTGATCTAAAAGGGCCAAATGCACACGGTACCTTCAATTGTTCTATTATCAGGAAAACCTTTTCAAACGTGGGGAAGATATGGATCTAAAAAAAATTCCGCATACGATTTCTCGGCGTCAGTTCTTACGCAAAGCAGCTGTAACAACGGGGGCCGTAACACTGCCGTATTTAATTCCTGGTTCCGCCCTAGGACTTAATGGTGCAATCGCTCCCAGCGAACGAATCGTTCTCGGGGGAATCGGACTTGGACCACGCGGCAAATATGATCTTTCCGTGATGCTTCCGGAAAAAGATGTCCAGTTCGTTGCCATCTGCGATGTCCAGAAGTCACGGCGTGACGTCATTAAGAAGATGACGGATGATCATTATAAAAATCAGGATTGCCAGCTCTATCGTGATTTCCGCGAACTACTCGCTCGTCCCGATATCGACGCAGTTCTGATTGCCACTGGTGACCGCTGGCATGCCCTGGCATCCCTGATGGCCGCGAAAGCGGGCAAGGATGTCTACAGCGAAAAACCCTGCGGAATGACGGTACATGAGATTCAGCGGCTTTCTGATGGTATCCGTCGGTATGGACGTATTTTTCAAGCTGGGACCCAGAGGCGTAGCCAGTCGAATTTCCGTTATGCCGTGCAGATGGCACATACCGGAGTACTCGGTAATTTGCACACGCTTCATGCCTCGGTTTATGTTCCGTCAAAATCATACACTTGGCTACCAGAAGAACCCGAACCGCAGCCGGAGATTTGTGACTGGGATCTCTGGCTGGGGCCTGCACCATGGCGACCCTATAACCATAACTATGTCGAGGGAAAGTGGCGCGGACATCATGATTTTGAGGCTGGCGGTAATTTTCTAGACTGGGGTGCACACACGCTTGATCTGTGTCAGTGGGCGAATCAGTCAGACCATACAACCCCCATTGAGTTCGAAGCAACCGAGAAGGAGATCGTTGGAAAATACGCCAATGGCGTAACCGTTATCTGTGATTTTCTGCCGGATGCCTTTGGCGATCGTTCGCCGCAATATAAAACCTCTACAGGCACCTGTCCGGTACGCTTTGAAGGCGATGAAGGCTGGGTTGAAACCGGAGACAGCAGTGAAATTCTTCTCTCCGCCAACCTGATGAAAGAGCGCTCACAGATATTCCAAAAAGTTGGCACCAGTGCCGCATCCCATGCACGTAATTTCTTTGACTGTGTCAAGTCACGTAAAAAGACGATCTGCAACGAAGATGTGATGCGTAAATCCCATCTGGCCTGCTTTGCGGCACAACTCGCCTGGCAACTCGGACGCAAAATCACCTTTGATCCAATCAAAGAGGAGTATGTCAACGACAACGAGGCAAATCGCATGCGTAGCCGCGCAACGCGTCAGCCTTGGAGCTTCAATATTTAATTGTGGTGTCGTTTTTTAGGAACTTTTATGAAGAAACACTCGCCCAACAATCTCCCCCGCCTATCTCTAACCGGAATCCGTTCCTATTTACTGTTGCTGACAGCATGCGGATGTGTGTTCTCGGCAGCTAGCGCAGTGTCCGCAGATCGTGCTCTGGATCGTTCACAAACATTGCTCAAGGGTCTACAAGCAGAGGCCTCTTTCTACGACAAAGCACGTGCCTGTCAACAAGCCGGTGAGTTCGGAACCGCAGAGTTGGTTTCTGCTCTAGCCGCTCTCTTGGCTGACGAGAAACTGTCGGCCTATGCCCGAAGTGGTCTTGAAAATATTCCGGACCCATCCGCCGCAGCAGCACTTCGCAACGCACTTAAAACACTGAAAGGAGACGTGCTTTGCGGTGTGATCAATTCACTCGGGACCCTCCGTGATGAACAAGCGGTTGCAGTCCTTCAGAAACTAGCGGCTGATCCCAAAAGCGGTGTTGGCAAAGAGGCGTACCTAGCACTGGGGATGATCGCAAACGAACGTGCGGTGAAGACACTGCTACACTCGCTTGAATCATCGTCTGCAGATTGCAGAGCCCATGCCGCATCCGGCTGCCTGCTGGCAGCACAGCACCTCAGAAAGTCAGAACAAACCGACGATGCACGAAAACTGTATGATGCTGTCCTAGCCGCAGAGATCCCCAGTTGTTTTAAATCAGGGGCCGTCTATGGTGCGATTGTTTCCCGCAAATCTGAGGGAGTAGCTTTTCTGGTTGACCAACTCATCTCATCTGAACCAGAGATCCGAAAAGGAGCTCGTTTCGCTGCTCAGGATTTCCCAAAGAGTGAGGTGGCAGAGGCACTGTGCAAAGCTCTAGACAAAACCTCAGCAGAACAAAAGAGTCTCATTCAAACGACACTTCAGCAGATCTATTACAAGCCACTGATTACCGGCAAACGCTTCCAGGGCTGGGAGGGTGATACGAAAAAAAGCTTTCAGATGGAAGATGACGCAATTGTTGGCGGTACCCTCAAAGAAAAAATTCCTCGTAATGAATTTCTGGCAACCACCCGCGAATACACCAACTTCATTCTGCGTGCAGAGTGTAAGTTGGCAGGAGATGCGTGTAATGCCGGTATTCAGTTTCGGACCCAGCGTATTCCTAACCACCATGAGGTCAAAGGGTACCAAGCGGATATGTCGATGGGTCAGGATGGCGGTTACTGTGGTAAGCTCTACGATGAGTCCCGACGTAATAAAACACTGGGGAAAAGTATAAATCGTTCAGAAATGATCAAACAGTTGAAGACCGATGGCTGGAATCAGTACGAGATCCGCTGCGAAGGCCAGCGGATCCAGCTCTTTGTTAACGACATTCAGACGCTCGACTACACGGAAGAGGACGCCTCCATTCCGCTGCATGGTCTGATCGCAGTCCAGATTCACAGTGGCTTGCCTAGCCAAGCTTGGTACCGGAATATCCAAATTGTTGAGTTGCCATAAGCACACGTCAAAATCTATAGAGCGTCTATGAAAATACACATTGCGCACCCCATCTTGGGTCAGTTCACTTGGAGCGATGGATAACAGGAAGCAGGACAAACAGCCTGATGATCTTTTTTAGAGGCCTCTTTTTGGAGACTCGCCAACCTTATTTCCCTGTGTGATAAAGCTCGACGCGGTCGAGCGCCATGGGAGCGGACCAGACTATTTTCAGATGATGCGTATCCACAGGCGCAACAAGCGTATACTCGACTTGGGTCTGACGGTATTGATCACCCTGATGTGGGGGCGCAATATGCGCCTTTTCAATGCGGCTGGCAGCTAAGACTGGCGTAAAACGTTGACCGTCCACAGACGTTAGAAAGATCGGATCACCGAGGGGCCCAACAGACGGCTGAAAGAATGCCGTAACGCACGCCGTATTCATGGCCCCCGCAACAGCGTAACTGAGCCAAGTATTCGTCATTCCCGTTACACGGAACAGATACTCCGCATAACGTGCATTGTAAGTGTTATCGAGCGTCAGACCTTCAGACTTTCCAGACGTACGCGTAAGGTCATAAAATTCATCTACAAAACAAATCTCTTGGATCTTCACGGGTCCGACAATATTTGAGGGCTGTGAGCGACCCCCAGCATTACGGGCCGTCACACGATAACACCACATCTCACCTGTTTTGGCTGTCTCATCGCTGAAAAGCGGCCGATAGGCGACCTCTGCATCTGACACGTTCTCGCGCAACAGTGTCCACGGACCACCCACTCTCTCCGCCCGTTCGATATCGTAACTTGAAGCACCTGCCGATCCTCGCCAAGAGAAGAGCGGAACATTCTGGAACGGCAATAATTCCGGCGCATCCGGCGCACGCATTGGAGGCACCGGATTTCCTTGAATTCGAAACGCAGCCTCGCGCATTTCGCGCATAATCCCGATTTCAGCCTGAGCATCCGCACTCAAAAAGCCAGGGAAGTGATAGGACCACACGCTCGGATAAGTAAAGATCTGGTGCCAATAGTATCCGCCATCACGATGATGGAAGTACATACTCCAAAGCATGGCACCTGACACCCCTTCCGTTTTTATGCATGCGTCGAGGAAAGTCTTGAGCTTGTCGGGCACGTTCTCTTTTGTGAAAGAGTGACCATCCAAGTACGGACCGAATTCGCCCACAAAGAAAGGACGTTGTCCGCTGATCTGCTCAACCTCGCGTTTGACCGCTTCAGGCCAGTTGGTCCCTGAGCCTTTGTAGTTGCTATAATAATGACGCGTTAACAAGTCGATATTCGGATCGATCAATTGCGGTGCGAATGCGGGAGAGTGACGTGTCTCTGCCACCAAATGGTTCGGGTCGAGCTGCTTCATGTAGGCTGCCATCTCGGAAAGCCAATTCGTTTGCGCACTGTGCATCTCGTTGCCAAACTGCCACGCGAGGATCGCCTTGTCCTCTCGATAAGGCACCCCTGTCACGGTGTTGACGCGGTTAAGGACAAAACGCACCGTCGTTTTGTAATCCTCTCGCAACTGAGGATCTGTCCAGAAGCGAGCACGCGCTTTACCGCGGTACGCGGCGTATGTTCCCATACCACCAAGGTAGTCGCCCGATTCAGCCGATAGACAAAGCATCATGCGCACACCGTATTTGTTCGCCATCGCCAGCGCGTAATCGATCGTCTTGAACGCTGTCTCATTGAAGCGTCCCGGAGCCAGCACATAGTGGTAAGGCTGGGGCGTTTCTGTTGGTCCACACATGGGCAGATTCCAAGTCCGTACCACACGCAGATTCATACGATCGAGCGTCTTGAAAGCATCTTCAAGTTCCCACGGCGTGGGAAGCGTCATACGCTCTGGCAGTCGAAGGGTAAAATCATACGGAACCACCAATCCAGGCATGTTGACTCCCACAAAACGAAAGACCTTGTCGCCCTCCATCAATTGGTTGCCATCGCGTGTAATAAAGTGTTCAAAGCCCTGCGTGCGCTGAGCAAAGGCCAATTCACCACAATTAACCACGAGAGGGTCATTGAGCAATGCACGTGCATTTAAGTTGCGGTGGAGCCCCCATGCGTCCCGCCACGCCATGAAAAAGACTGTCTCTGGTAGATACGTCGCAATCTGCTGAGCAAACGGTCCGTAGTCGTAGTTGCGAGGCGAAATGCTGTCGTGCCAACTCCCCGGAGGGCCGAACTCGGTAATCGCAAACGGCTTATGGGTTTTCATCAACTGAGTATAGGCGTTTGTCGCTGAAGCAACGCTGAATGCATAGATATCGAGTCCGGTCATATCGACATACGCATTGCCTGGATAGTAGTCCATGGCTTTGGCTGAATTCAGCGGCGACCAAATCCAAATCAGGTTGTGTAACCCCTTCTCTTGCGTGTAGTAGTCAAAGAGCGCCCGCCACACTTTGCGAAAGGCGATCGGGTTACGACCACCCCACCAAAAAGCACCCGTCATCTCATGAAACGGACGAAAAAGGACGGGCACACCTGACGCCTGAAGATCAGCCAACCCACACGCCACCTCGTCCACCTGCTCCATGTATCGGGCATAAGCTGGAGTTCCGGGCTCCAATAGATCTTCAAAACGACCCGCCTTACTCCAAGCAAGTCCACCATCCCACGGATTGGTCATGTGACAGGAAAGCGTGACTAAGCCGCCCACATCATAATGAGCCCTGACTAGTTCATTGATCATACGCCAGCGCGGCGGCTTAAACAGATCAGGCTTGGTCTTTGGCATATTGAGAAACGTCTCGTAGTAATCGAAGCCCGCCACAGCCACCCAATTGCTGGTCTGCTGGTGGATCTCGTTTGCTGTGGCTAAGGAGACCACGGGGTACCATCCCATAAACTGACCGCTCAACAGTTTCTTCTCTTTCTTGGTAGACAACTCACGCAGAGTAGCCAACAAGGCCTTTGTCATCGGCAGTGCATGGCGGTCAACGGTCTCCTCAAAGGGAATCAGCCGATCATCCTCTTGCTCGTCAACCAATCGCAAGGGTGTATCCAAAAGCACAGCCTCGCTCCATTTTGCTGGCGCGACGTGCGTGAAGAGTAAATTTGCTCCAACCATATGAACCGCCATACCGTTACGATTTGGCAGAGACTGCTCGGGATAGCCATATCCGTTTATGTTCCATCGCCCTGTCTTGGGATTTTCAATCGCGCCGTCTGCGGTATTGAAGTCAGCCACATCGACCATCGAGAGGTAACGGTCTGAACTCGCTTCGAAGTCAGCGACCACCACATAGCGGTCAGGCGGTAGCCGCACCGCCTGTGGCAACGCCACAAAGCGGAAGCCCGCCCTGAGCTCACCACTCGTCCGCGCCACGGTACCTGTTATCAGCAAGGCCTCATCATTCACACGGTAAAGCCGCACACATCGATCTTTGGCAAGTCCGTCACCCCCTTCATCGATATAGCCGAGCGACGTCACATAGACAGGACGTGTCACCACAAACTCCTGTCCCATCGTGACCGTCTTATTTTTGTACGGCAAGTCGACACCTACCCGTACCGTGAACAGCGGCTGACACACATCCTGAGCTGTGAGCAAGCCTGACAGTCCCAGAAAACCCATAAAAAAGAGTGAACGTCTCATTGTCATACCCCCTTTTGATAACATCCCCGTTAGTAACGTTTATCGTTATCTTATTTGCTCGTCAAATATAAGCTGAACCATATCACAGCTTTTTCTGTTCTTAAAAGATAATATCGGAGCACCCTGGGAATAGCGCACGAGCCAAACCGCAAACACGTTTTCGGCGTTTTCAGTTTGCTTTTCCATCAAAAAAACCCTTTAATATCGGCATGCGGGGACAGCAATCGTACAACATGATGTAGGGAGAAAAGCCACATACTCGCGCCCTACTTTTTCTGAATCAGGGGAAGGGGAATCGGATGGAAAAGAGCGTAATTTCGCGTTGGGTGGCAACAGGTTTTTTCGTTTGGCTTTTCAGCAATCATTTGGGTGCCGCTGAACTGACTCGTTGCAATGGGTTCAACGATGCCCAAACCGCATGGGCGATCGTAGCCGCTGGCGCGAAAAATCCCATACCGTTGCATCCACTGGTAAAGGCAAACATAAAAGCAGAGACTGTGCTTTGGAAGGGACGTGCACCAGCATGTAACAGCCCTATCGCGCAACGCCCCGTCATCGAGGGCGAGTACACCCACATTTACGCACCTCAGGGCGATACCTTTTGGGGGCCAGACACACAAGATCTCAAAACTGGAACGCACTATGAGTCTTGGCAGCCAAATGACCACTGTTTTGTCAAAGGGACTGACGGAAGGTGGCATACTTTTGGCATCACCCACCCTGAATCACAGCCCGGACAACGTCGGCACCAAGGTGAGTTCGTCCTATTCCATGCCGTATCACCAACGAGTTCATTCGGAAGTTCCCTATTACCGCAGAGTTGGGCCGACAAACCCAAAGTGCTCACCCCTGGCCAACGCCCCGGCGAAAACCCCAATTGCCACGCACCCACCATTGTTCATCATGAGGGCGTCTATAAAATGATTTACGGACCCTGTCCCTTCCGTCTAGCTATTTCAAAAGATCTCGACACGTGGACACCAAAAGGCCCGGTTGGAATCAACGAAAAGAGCGGACGCGACCCGAGTTTGTTCTTTTGGAAAGGCTCCTACTACCTCGTCTATTGCGCGGGAAACCTAGTAAAAGCGAGCACATCGAAGGACTTTACAAACTGGTCAGAGCCGATTGAAATCTACCGGGGCGAAGTCGAGACCTACCAGTGCGAGTCGCCGACC
>CAZSUM010000081.1:2459-10240 GCA_964610015.1 uncultured Lentisphaeraceae bacterium | reverse complement strand
TCACCAGCCCTCGGCTATCATCAACTCCTTCACTGACCTAGCCTCTCGCTGTCCGGCAACAGACCTGATTAGTAGCCACATCCAGCAGCCATTGACACTCGAATAACACGTACCTTCGCACGCGTCATTTATCTCCATAACGTCCAAAATCTTGCATCTTTTATTTTTGCTTATTGACATAGCTTCTCGACAGCACTAACCTATTTCTACGGTTTATATAAATCCAGATATTAAGAAAATCAAACTTATTATTGCCTTTTTAGGTAAGTCATTGTTTGTTTTTCTGAAAAATGGTTCATCTCATTCTGACCGATCTAAACAGATTTTAGTTAGTATCGACGGAAGGAGCGGGAATGGCCTTATTACGTATTTTAATCATAAATAATAATGAGTTGGAGCGTAACAAGTTACGCTCCTTACTGAGTCATGAAGACTATGATCTGGCTGAAGCTGTAAATGGTATTGAGGCATTGAAACTGCTTCGGGAAACTCCAATCCATCTGATGATTACGGATATTCTGATGACGGAAATGGACGGGTTGACCTTGTGTCGTGAATGCAAAAAAGACCCCCTGCTACATAAAATACCGATCATTTTCTATACGTCGACATTCACAGATGACCAGACACGTGCCCTTACGCACACAATCGGTGCCTTCCGATTCATCATTAAATCAGACACGCCCAAAGAGCTCTTGAACGCAATCCACGCAGCACTACATGATCAGCCAGAACAAGCTTCCCAATCTCGACTGTCGACTGATGACCACCAGTATGCGAAACAACAGGGCACCGTGCTGATCCGCAAGTTAGAAGAGCGTTCCCTTGCGTTGGCTCAAACCAATGCCGCCCTTGAGAAGTCCCTCAAAGATTGCCAAGAGATGTCGAAAAAACTTGAGGCGCATGCAGTGCAAATGAACGTCCTAATGGATCATCTTCCTGGGATGGTTTATCGCTGTTTAAACGCAAGAGAATGGACCATGACGTATGTCAGCCGGGGGTGTGACCAACTAACCGAATATCCCCCTGAGGCTTTAATCAACAACCATTTAATTGCGTATAATGATCTGATACACAAAGATGATCGCGAGTACGTCTGGCACACCATTCAAAATACGAATGCAAAACAAACTTTTTTTAATTTGACCTACCGAATCATCACAGCTTCGGGAAAAGAGAAATGGGTGTTTGAGCGTGGACACATTTTTTTTAAACCAGGCTCCTCCACCGCTGAGATCGAAGGCTTTATTGAAGACATTACCGTACAGCAGCGAGCCCTCCAAAAAGAGCAGGAGCAGTTAGTTGAACTTCGTCGCTGGTATACGGCCATGTTAGGACGCGAAGCTAGAATTCTGGAGTTGAAAAAGGAGATCAACGCCTTATTGATGGAACTTGGGCGTACGCCTATATATGACAGTGCAAACGAAGATGTTGATCCAAAATGCCAACACCCGACTTCACACGACACCCCACTGATCACGTGATATGAACTTCAATTTATCCAGATTGTTGAGATTATCGCTCATTGTAACGCTCTTTGCGCTAACAATTAGCGTCGCACAGGCGCAATCTGAAACAAAGCCACTTCTTGTCGGGTGTGAACCCGAATATCCCCCCTACTGCTCTGTAACCACCAACGGGCAGGCCTCTGGGTTTTCCATTGATTTATTAACTGCCGCACTGGAAGCTATTAATTTGAAAGCCCAGTTTACGATTGCCCTCTGGGATGATCTAAAAGCAGATTGCGCCTTGGTTTATAAAAATGTGGCTCACTTTATCGTCAATGAAAATGCGTGGATGCACCTCCACATCCCCCAACAAGTGGTTTTCTCTTCAGAGGCTTGTTATGCCACCTTGCAAGTAAATGATCTCTTACGATCGCAATTTGATGAGGGTCTCGAAATTCTAAAACGCACGGGAGAGTTGCGTGCGATCAGAACCAAATGGCTTAGTCCCTACGAAACAACAGACTTTAGATACTCTGCCCTCATACGAAACATCGTGCTCGCCGCTCTCGTACTCCTGCTCTTGTTGCTGGGCGCCATTCTTTGGTCACATGCGCTTCGCAAAACAGTAATCGCACGTACCCGAGAACTCAATCGTAACAATGCCCTGTTACGGGCACAAACAGAAGCGAGCATTGACGGCATTCTCGCCGTGGACGAAAAGCGTCTCATTTTATCCAGCAACCAGCGTTTCCGTGATTTGTGGCATCTACCACCAGACTTCCCCCTCAAAGGCTATAATGAAGAACTCCTGAATCATACCAGTCAACAACTCGTTGATCCCAACGGATTCCTAGCGAAAGTCGAACAGATCTATAACGAGCCTCAATGTGTCCATCGTGAAGAGCTCATCTTCAAAAACGGACAGGTTTTAGACCGTTATACCGCGCCAATCACGAGCATAAACGGCACAAACATTGGCCGCGTCTGGTTTTTCCGCGATATCACCGAGAGTCGCCTTGCCACACAAGCGCTTTGTGCAACAGCAGAAGAAACGCGTCGCCTGTTTCAAGAAACGGAGCTGGCGCGTAGATCGTTGTTGAGTGTCGTAGAGGATCAAAAAAACACAGAAGATTTGTTACGCGAAAGTGAAGAACGCTTTCGTAACCTCTATAACCGTATGAATGAGGGCGTCGCCTTGATGCGTTTGATCTATAACGAACAGGGGAAAGCTTGCGATTATACCATTGAATCCCTGAATCCAGCCTTTGAACGTATCATGAAAAAATCTGCCCAGGAGTTGATTGGTCACAGAAGTGTGGGATTCTCTAGCGATGGGCAGGCACTTTTTCTGGATGTTTTTTCAGAGGTGGCCCAAAGTGGCCAACCTGCCAACCTTGAGTATACCCATGACGAAACCGGACGTATTCTGGCCCTTTCCATCTCGTCGCCTGGCCCCGACCGCTTCGCAACTGTAGTGGAGGACATCACCGAACGCAAACGTTTGGCCGCTCAACTTGATAAACTCCAGCGGATCGAGTCTATTGGCCGACTCGCAGGCGGCATTGCGCATGATTTTAACAACATGCTGAGTGTTATTCTCGGTAATACTGAACTCGCACTTGACAGTCTAGAGGAAGACGCTCCCAGTCATGCTGATCTACTGGAGATACGTGATGCTGCCCTCCGTGCCGCTGACCTCACCCGTCAGCTTCTAGCCTTTGCACGCAAACAAACGGTTGTGCCACGTATTATCAATCTCAATTGTACCATTGAAGAAATGATGTCCATGATGCGTCGTCTGCTTGGCGAGGACATCGAGTTTGTCTGGGAACCGCATTTGGAACTCTGGCCAATTTCGATTGATCCCAGTCAGATTGACCAGATCTTAACTAATCTGTGTGTCAATGCCCGTGAAGCGATTGAGGGCGTCGGGAAACTCATTGTTAAAACAGAAAACGCGTCATACACTGAAGAGTACTGCCAAAAGAATATGGGGTTTGAACCAGGCGCCTTTGCCCTTATTACAGTGACTGATACAGGGTGTGGCATGACACAGGAAGTTCTTAATCACCTCTTTGAACCGTTCTATTCAAGCAAAGCTCTAGGCGTTGGCTCAGGTCTTGGATTGGCCACTGTATTTGGGATTGTAAAACAAAACAACGGCTTTATCACTGTAGCCAGTACACCCGGTCAGGGATCCACCTTTAAGATTGGATTTCCTCGCTACGGTGGCAGTCTTGAAGGGCTGGAGACAGGGTCAAGATCCACACAGATTTCTGCACGCTCTTCAGACCTTTCCCGTGGGGGCAATGAATCTATCCTGCTTGTAGAAGATGAACCCGCTATTCTCGGAATGACTCAAACCATGTTGCGCAAGCTCGGATACCAGGTTAAAGCTACTGGAAATCCGCACCAAGCCCTTGAACTTGCAACGAAACAGAAAGAACCCTTTGACCTCATCCTGACAGACATCATCATGAAGGAGATGAATGGGGTACAACTGGCAACGATGCTAAAAAAACAGTTCCCAGATATTAAGTGCCTCTATATGTCCGGGTTCACCGCTAATGTGATTAAACATCAGGGAATCTTGGACGAACGTACAAACTTTATCCAGAAACCGTTCAGCATGAAAAGTCTGTCTACCATCCTGCGTACAGTGTTGGACAACCCCAACAACGCGGGCTAGTCGATGCAGATTCTACGCATCAGCCAGACAATGGTTTCTCCGAGGTCGTGCATGTTTTCAATCGCCTCGGCATCTTCGGTAACAGAACCCGGTTCGAGACCCACCCCAAAATTCCAGTAGGTGGATCCTGGGACAATCATGCGAGACATTAAAAACATGTGATTGATTGCATCAACCACAGTGACCGCACCCCCTCGGCGATGCACAGACACAGCTGCCCCGATTTTTCGTGAGAACAAGCGATCATTGGCAACGGCCACCATCCCTGCGCGATCGATCAAAGCCTTCATTTCAGGTGTCATGCCTGAAAAATAAGTTGGAGAGCCCAAGACAATCGCATCTGCCTCAATTATTTTGTCAATCCAGTCGTTCACCAGATCCGCTGTTATCACACAGTGACGGTCTTTACTCTTAAAACAGTGATTACAGGCCGTACATCCATGAACAACATGACCGCCGACCTGAACCAATTCGGTGTCGATTCCTGAACGCGCAACCGGAGCCAGCACCTTACGTAGCAAACAAGCCGTATTCCCATCCTTGTGCGGACTTCCGTTAAAAGCAATGACTTTCATAGAGTAGACTCCTCTCACAGTTATAACCTCTGTATCCGAATAAAAAATCGCATGCACCCCTCTGGATGTCAACTTCAATATTTGATGGATTGAAGTAGATGCTCTTCTCTGCTAAAGTTCCACCTTGAGAACGTTCAATAAACGATTCTTTCATTAAGCTTAGGGGATCTTTAAATGCACCAGGTCTAATCGTGCCTGCACGAGAGTTAGGTGTGTCTTTATCGTAAGTCGGAGAGATCAATGAGCAGAGCACATAAAACTGAGATCGGTGACCAGATGGTCAAGCGACTTCCACTTTATCTACGGGTCTTGCGGGAGATGGCAGAACAGGGTGAAACGTTCGCATCAGGAGCTGTTGTTGCCAGAACGCTCTCTCTGGATCCAATTGTTGTCAGGAAAGATCTTTCACGTACGGGTGTCCGGGGAACACCACGTCTGGGGTTCCCAATTTTCGATGTAATCGCTGCAACTGAGCGCTTTCTCGGATGGAACACCCATACCACAGCAGTGCTGGCAGGAGCGGGCCGACTCGGCTCAGCCCTGTTGGGATATTCTGGGTTCAAGAATCAAGGATTTAAGATTGTTGCAGCCTTTGATCTTGCCCCTAAAAAAAGAGCCAAGATTGCGGGCGTCCCGGTTTATCCAATCGCACAGATTGCGGAAATGACACGACGACTCGACGTTTCGCTTGGCATCTTAACGGTCCCTGCCGCGCAAGCACAAGCAGTCGCAAACGCCATGATGGCTGGTGGCATTCGAGGCATCTGGAACTTCACGCCCATTCAGTTATCGGTCACTGCCGATGTGATCATCAAGCGCGAAGATCTTGCAGCCAGTCTTGCCGTTCTTTCACATCGTTTGCGACACATAGGTACCGAACGATGAGGATGGGCATTGAGGTTCTCCATTCAAAGGATTTCGACTCACTGCGTAATAGGCGAGTCGGATTGCTCAGTCATCAGGCCGCAATCACACAATCTGGGGCGACTTCAGCCCAGTTGTTACATGAAGCATTAGGATCAAGACTCATCGCTCTTTTTGGTCCTGAGCATGGGTTTCTGGGACAAGCCAGCGCCGGAGAACATACGTTCACGCGCCAACATCCGGATTGGGGTATTCCCGTTCATGCCCTTTACGGAGAACGGCGCAAACCGCTCCCCGAAATGCTTGAGGGAATCGACTTGTTGCTCTGCGATTTGCAAGATTTGGGGGTGCGTTGCTACACGTATCTCGCTACGCTACGCAACATGCTTGAGGCTTGCCAAGAAGCGAACATTGAGGTCATGGTTTGTGACCGCCCTATTCCACTACCCAATGTGGTTGATGGTCCGCTACTCGCCGCTGGATTTAGCAGCTTTGTTGCGCCCTGTCATGTGCCACTCGTTTATGGCATGACACCGGCTGAAAGTGCCTGTTGGATGCAACGCGAATGCTTCCCGAACGTACATCTGACGACGATTCCAATGGAAGGGTGGCGTCGTTCCGATGCCGCATGGGATGGAGCACGTCCACCTTTTATTCCCCCATCGCCAGCCATTCGGAGTTGGGAAAGCGCTATGACCTATGCGGCGACACTCTTTTGCGAGGCTTTGCCTGCCATTGATTGTGGACGCGGCACGAATCTGGCCTTCAGGATTCTCGGAACAGCGCCCATGAAGGCGGAGATCTTCTGCCACCAACTAACAGACCTGCGGCTACCGGGCCTAGCTTGTCATCCCTATCGATATGTCGCTGCAGACGGCCTCAACAAAGGTTGCGAACTTGATGGTGTCCGCCTGACTGTAACTGACCCTGCGCATTTCCAGCCAGTCATGGTGTCAATGGCCCTTTTGCAAGTATTGACCCAAAACTATGGCATCGAACACGTCTGGAATCACTGCGGGGCAAGGCCTGACTGGTTTGACAAGCTCTACGGCTCTGAAGCAACTCGCCAAGCTTTGTTGCAGGACACACCCTTACAAAAAATCAAGACCGAATGGGAAGCCGAGCACCACACGTTTCTCAAAACACGTGCAGAGGTCCTACACTATGATGCCTTATGATCAGGCTTAGAAAAAACGTCGCCGAGCAAGCACGATCACCACAATCACAGAGAGTACCAGAGACACCCCCATCAGAACCGAAAAGGCATGCTCATATTGTCCTATTGGTAGCTTCACGTTCATGCCGTAGATACTGGCAACCAAAGTTGGCAACATCAGAACAATCGTGATGGATGTTAGGTGCTTCATCACATTATTAAGATTATTCGAAATAATGGACGCAAAGGCATCTAGGGTTCCAGTTAGAATATTACTGTGGATTGTGGCCATCTCCAACGCCTGACGATACTCAACCGCAACATCTTCTAGAACATCGAGATCCTTATCGGGAATATCGAGTTGGCGCGTATGCTCAAGTCGACCGATCAAAATATCGTTAGCCTTAAGGGATGTCGTAAAATAAACCAAACTCTTCTCAATATTCAACAAGCGCATTAAGGCTTCATTTGAGATCGACTCATGCAAATCCTGCTCGACCATATCGGCACGTTGCCGAATATCGCGTAAATAACGTAGGTATAAAATGGCTGAGTGCCAGAGCAATTGGAAGGTGAAGCGTAACTGATCTTCCGGAGGACAAACACGCCGAATCTGGTCTAAAAAAGTACTTGTTACTGGCGTCAAACGGTTACAAATGGTGATGACGTGTGTCGGCGTTAGAACAACACCCAACGGAAGGGTATGAAAAGGAATCAAATGCTCGTGTGGTTCGTGATACGGCACATGAACAATGATAAGTTTAACACCCTCTTCAATCTCAAGACGAGGACGTTCGTCTTTATCTAGTGGGTCAGTCAGAAACTCGCGCGGCACCCCACTGATTTCTTGAACACGAGCGATCTCTTCTGTCGAGGGATCGGCCAAATTGATCCAACAAGCACCAGTTGGTTCGGAGACCTCGCGTAGCCCCCCGCTTTCCCAGTGAAAGATTGTAACCATGCCCCCTCCTATGCATAACGAACGGGCTAGGTTGTACTCTTATGACCAGCCTGTTGCAAGCGGATTCTTTTGTTTCGGTAAAATGAGG
>CAZSUM010000081.1:0-2359 GCA_964610015.1 uncultured Lentisphaeraceae bacterium | reverse complement strand
GTACTCTTATGACCAGCCTGTTGCAAGCGGATTCTTTTGTTTCGGTAAAATGAGGGATCGTTGCAAAATAGAGTGTGAGCAATCACCACCTTGCAAAAAACCCGTATGGCCCAATTAGAATAAACATGATTACCTTATCTTGTCACTGTTTTATTGCGTTATGCGACACAACGAGGCGTATGCCGATTGCCTTTACTTCTTGTAAAGCACCTTCATTATTCTGCCTTGCAAGCATGAATTTTCATTACCCAGAGGTAAACTTTCTTCTTTAGGGTGTTCTAATCCTCTAATTTTAGTTATCCTACCTTTGATTCATAAATACAAAAGGAGTGAGTGTGAAAATATCAACAAAGGGACGTTACGGACTACGAACTTTGATGGATATCGCCCGACACCAAGAGAGTGGAGCCGTGACACTGCATGAAATTGCGGCCCGTCAGAAAATTTCAGTCAAATACCTCTGGCAAGTAATTAATCCGCTAAAGACAGCAGGCCTGCTACGTGTTACACGAGGCGCTAAAGGAGGCTATACACTCGCACGTGCGCCGGAACAGATCACCCTCTTCGAGGTGATCTCAACACTTGAAGGATCGCTCTCGCCTGTTGAGTGCCTCGCAAACAAAGGGTGTTGCGATCAGCAAAATGTTTGCGTCGCACAAAGTGTTTGGCTCGACGTTTATCAAGCCATTGAAAAGACGCTAAAGGGCATCACGCTTGAGACCATTCTCACACGCCAGAGAGAGACGACACAGGTCAACAACTATTCCATTTGATCTATAAAATAAGAACGACATTCGACGTTTAGCCGAATGTCGTCAGTGCAGATCACGTAAACCCTTGATTACTTTTCAACAGTCGGTGGCGTTGCAGTGGGTGTTAGAGTTGCTGGTGCGGGGACAGGGGCAATGGCTTTCGATGCCGCATCTGCCGCTTCAAACAGCGAGCGTGCTGCACGCGGTTCATACCGCGCAACAACCGCTTCTAAATTGGCTACAGCCATCTCCCAGGCAGGCTTATCGGTCATCTCTGCCTTCAAGTTTTCCAATAACTTTTTGGCCTCATCCTTCTTACCCTGTAGCGTATAAACACGAGCCACCCCCATTTTAGCCTGTGGCATCAAGAAGTGCTCGGCTTGATTGGAGACAAAGCCCTCATACGCCACCAATGCATCGTCCAAACGATTCAGCGCCTCCAACGCATGCGCACGCCCAAGATCCGCAACAGCCTGAAATCCATCCGGCACGCCCTTACGAATGCAGAGATCATACGTCTCCAACGCCTCTTCATATTTGGCCGCATCAAAATACGCTTTTGCCAACCGTAAGCGTGCCGCATTACCCACTTTGATTGATCCGTATTTGGCAACCACACCCTCAAGTTCTTCAAGCGAGTTGGCACGCAAAAACTCTTGGTTGGCATTGGAGATCTTGTTCGTACGATAAGTCTGAAACACCCACGCGCCGCCTGCGACCAATGCCACGGTACCGAGTGTCATTAAAAAATGCGGTCCTTTGCTCTTCCACCAATCATAGAGCGGCAACAGCTCTTCAGGTAGGTTTTCGGGAATCGCCTTGATCGGCGTGGGGGTATTCTGCTTGTGGTCCATCGATTGACTCATATTTGTAGGCCTCACCAGAGTTGAAAAGGCTGTATTATTGGGGTTAAAGTCCCGAATTGCAAGGGTAAATACATTCTACCGTTGTGGTAGTTTGCGCCGATACGCATCCGTATAGAGTCCTATGCGTTCAAAGGGTATTCGTTTGAAGGAGGGCGCTTCTTTCAGCAATCTAGCTGACCGCCCCATCGAAAAATCACCCTCAGTAACATTCTTAAATCCCATCACAAGAGGCTCACTCTCTGTACCTGCCAGTGTTCTGAACCCCACCTCAACACCTTTCTTGAGAATACCGATGCTGTTTGTGCCAGTCGTATTGACGATCACATTGCCGGACATCTCCATTTTATACAGCAGATTCATGACATTGTCGTCAAACGAACACACCTCTTTACAGTCCAAAAACACGTTGTTGCGCACGGGGTTGTTGAGTGGTTCCCTGGGATGTTCAGTCATAATTGACGCTAACCGAGGATAGCGAACACTCCACGGCGGCTGGGTGTAATCGAAAACACGCGCCTTCGCATCAAGGCACCAACTCGGTTCGTTGGTGTTATTCCAGTGTTTCCAAGTCATTCCTCTTGAATCAATATGCACACCAATGGGGCAATCAACAATCAAATTGTTGATCACAGGATTCTCGCGGCCTCCTCCAATCATAATCGCTCGCCCAGCTTTCCAGAAAATATTCCCCTCGACCCGGTCACCGCAATCACAATCATCAAAGTAAAAACCCATGGTGTT
>CAZSUM010000080.1:0-10279 GCA_964610015.1 uncultured Lentisphaeraceae bacterium | reverse complement strand
ACTTCGTGTTCATCACCCCGTCGCCCTATGTTGAAGCGCCCACAACTTGGACGAGCTACAGCTACACACTCCCAGCCACAACCCGACATGTCGCGCTTGTCTGTGTGTCAGATGATGCCTTTGTTTTCATGCTGGATGATCTCTACTGTGGCGCACCCGCTACCACCCGGGGAACGCCCTACCTGTGGCTAGATGAATATAGCCTAGCACAGAGTGTTAATTACGAGAGCGCCGATTATGTTGACTCAGACAATGATCAGTTTGACAACGGGTTGGAGTATCTGCTCGGCTTAAGTCCGACATCTTCCAACACCCATACATTCGCAATTGAGTCTTTTTCGCGAACCGCAAATACACTCATCACGACGGTTAAACGAACCCTTACCGGTGAGACCTCGTCCTTGGGAATCAACGGTACCTTGCGCCTTCAAGCATCAAATACGCCAGCCGGACCCTTCACCAATCTCGTGACCACAACCCTCAGCGGCAGCACCGCTTTTGACCTTGATGGGCGTCGCGTTTATACCAATCAGCTCGAGAGCCCGGTAGGATTCCTGCGTGCTCGCATTGAGTGATGTCACTCAAACGCCTTAGAGATTAAGCGCCGAGGATCATCTTCTTGAACCGCTGAAAAAGATAGCTCGAATCGTGTGGGCCAGGCGCCGCCTCAGGATGATACTGCACTGAAAAGACCGGTTCATGACAGTGGCACATCCCCTCGACCGTGTTGTCGTTTAGATTAATGTGTGTCACCTTCACCCGCGTGGGATCAAGAGATGCCATATCAACCATGAAATTGTGATTCTGCGAGGTGATCTCCACCTTGCCAGACGCCAACTCTCGAACAGGATGGTTACACCCGTGATGTCCGAACTTTAGTCGTTGCGTTCGCCCACCCAACGCCCATCCCAGAAGTTGATGCCCGAGACAGATCCCCATGATCGGCACATGCCCGATGAGCTCACGGATATTTTCAATCGCATAAGTCAGAGCCGCCGGATCAGCAGGCCCGTTGGAGAGAAACACACCTGCCGGATTCAGTGCCAACACCTCTGCCGCAGGTGTTCCAGCCGGAACAACCGTTACCTGCATGCCTTCCAGACGCAACATCCGCAAAATATTGCGTTTGATACCAAAATCATAAGCGACAATCGGAATATCCGCATCCGGTAACGGGGCTTCACAAATACCCCAAGTCGTGGTGAGCTGGCCCTCAGGATCAAACACGTACCGTTCGCGGGTGGAAACCCGTTTGGCGTAATCCTGATTATCCAACCCCGACCATTCCTGAGCACGTTGCACACCCTCTTCAGGCGTGATACTCCCCGTTGCGCAGAGAAACCCTTTGAGAGTTCCAGCTGTGCGTAGACGAATCGTCAGCGCACGCGTATCAATCCCCGCCAGCCCAGGCACATCGGCCTGCTGTAACGCCGCAGCAAGTGATTGCTCGGATCGCCAATTGCTCGGATCGTTGTACCGGTGAACAATAACCCCTTCAGCATGCAAGCATGCTGATTCCGCATCAGCAGCGTTCATTCCCGTATTGCCGATCTCCGGAGCCGTCAGGGTCACAATCTGCCCCGCATAGGAGGGATCCGTAAAGACCTCCTGATAGCCAGTCATAGCGGTGTTGAAAACCACTTCACCCAATCGATCAACAGGGGCACCAAAAGACCATGCCGAATACACCGTTCCATCAGCGAGTGCCAAAAAGGCTTTCTGTTCGCGTTGCTGTTTCCAGTTATACATCAGGTAACTCCGAGACAATCAATTAATTTTTGGCATGCAAAACTTTGCGATGATACTCCTGAAGCGAAAGAACTTCGCATCGCTTGCGATCCCGCAGACGGCGAATGCCTTCTACCGCAGCATGAAACCCGCGAACGGTCGTGGTTATAGGCAATCCACGACGAATCGCCTCAGTACGCATCAGCACCTCATCGCGGGCTGGCGCTGCACCTGCCGGCACATTCACGATCCACTGAACCTCATTATCCAAAATCAGGTCTAGCGCATTCGGACGTCCATCGCTAATCCGAAATATTGCGCGTGCTTTGATATCCGCTTCGCGCAAAACTGTCGCAGTTCCTCGCGTTGCGTAAATCGTATACCCCATCTCCACCAGTTCGCGGACAATCGGGATGCTCTCAGCTTTGTCGTGGTCTGCCACACTGATAAAGACACTACCTGACAATGGCAACGGATTTCCAGCACCCATCTGACTCTTGACATAGGCCATACCCGGATCTGCATCCAACCCCATCACCTCACCGGTCGAGTGCATCTCCGGCGTCAACAAGGCATCACAGCCAGGAAAACGATTAAACGGCAACACAGCCTCTTTAAAGGCGTAATGGCGAATCGCAACTTCTTTCGTAAACCCAAGTTCAGACAACGTCTTGCCAGCCATGACCAGCGCAGCCAGTCGTGCCAGCGGCACACCAATCGCCTTGCTCACAAAGGGGATTGTGCGGGAAGCACGCGGGTTAACCTCTAGGATATAGACAATCTGACGTTGCACCGCAAACTGCACATTCATCAGCCCCACGACCTTTAACTCACGAGCCAACGCACAGGTTGCACGACGAATTTCATCACAGACCTCAGTCGAAAGCGAGCGCGCAGGAATACTGCAGGCACTGTCACCAGAATGAATACCCGCCTTCTCCACGTGCTCCATGATGGCACCCACCACCTGTATCTTCCCATCTGCAATACAGTCCACATCAACTTCAATTGCATCTTCAAGAAACTTATCGATTAAGACCGGATGCCCCTCAGAAGCAGCAAACGCTTCATAGGCAAAGTTAGCAAGCGAAGACTCGTCATAGACAATCGCCATCGCACGTCCACCTAAAACGTAGGAGGGCCGAACAAGGACCGGGAAACCAATACGACGAGCCACAGCCAACGCCCCAGCATAGTCAATCGCTGTTCCGTTGTCAGGTTGCCTGACACCTACACGCTCGGCGAGGTTCTTAAAAAATTCGCGGTCTTCTGCCTGTTCAATACTCGCAGGCGACGTCCCAATCACCTTCACACCATGTGCTTCAAGCGATTGTGCTAAATTGAGCGGCGTCTGACCACCAAACTGCACGATCACACCATCGCACGCCTCACGGCTATAAATAGCCAGAACATCCTCCAGCGTCACAGGCTCGAAGTAAAGCTTGTCCGACGTATCATAATCGGTTGAAACCGTTTCAGGATTGCTGTTGACCATGATTGTTTCAAACCCAGCCTCGCGCAGGGCATAGCAAGCATGCACACAACAATAGTCAAATTCGATGCCTTGGCCAATCCGATTGGGGCCGCCACCCAGAATCATGATCTTTTGACGCTTCTTGTCGGTTTGCTTCTCAGAGATCCCTGATAGGTCTTTTGCACACGACCACGTAGAGTAAAAATAGGGCGTAAGCGCTTGGAACTCTGCGGCACAGGTATCCACCAACCCATAAACGGGATTGAGCGCGATTTTTTGACGTGCCCCAAACACAGCATCTTCCGTCGCGCTTGTCAGATAAGCGATTTGCCGATCAGAGAATCCAAAGGCTTTGCTCTGCCGAAAAAGTTCCGGATCAGCAACCAACGCATCGAGTGACTCTACTGTGCGGAGTTCTTCGCTAAAGGCGTACAGTTCGTGAAGCTGCGAAAGAAACCAAGGATCAATATGCGTAATCGACTGCAAGCGAGTTAACGACCAGTTACGTGCGAAGGCTTCCCGAATATAAAAAATACGGATTGGCCCAGCATGGCGCAGGGCATTCTCAAGCGACTCATCACTAAAGTGATGACTGACTTCAACATCTTTTCCATCGGCTCCAAAACCGCCACGGCCAATCTCCAGCGAGCGCAAGGCTTTTTGCAAAGCCTGCTGAAAAGTCTTTCCAATGGCCATGGTCTCGCCCACTGATTTCATCGTTGTGGTCAATGTCGCGTTGCTTCCAGGGAACTTCTCAAAAGCAAAGCGTGGCACTTTGACAACAACATAATCCAGTGAGGGTTCAAAGCAAGCAGGCGTCTCCCGGGTGATGTCGTTACGCAACTCATCCAGTGTATACCCCACAGCCAACTTGGCCGCAATCCGTGCAATCGGGAACCCCGTCGCTTTGGAAGCCAATGCCGATGACCGACTGACACGCGGGTTCATTTCAATGACCACCAAACGTCCGTCATCTGGGTTAATTGCAAACTGAACATTCGCGCCGCCCGTGGTCACTCCAATTTCGCGCATCACCGCAATCGACGCATCGCGCAACCGCTGATATTCGCGATCGGTGAGAGTCATCGCCGGTGCCACGGTAATACTGTCGCCGGTGTGAATCCCCATGGGATCAAAATTTTCAATCGAACAGATGATTGAGAGGTTGTCTTTGCGATCGCGCATCACCTCCATCTCAAACTCTTTCCACCCCAACACCGACTCTTCGATCAGAACCTCATTTACCGGGCTAAGACTGATCCCATTGGAACAAATCGCATCAAACTGCTCCTCATCGTATGCAATTCCCCCGCCACTACCGCCTAGGGTAAAAGCAGGACGAATAATAATAGGAAACGCGCCAATTTCACGACGAATCTGCCGCGCCTCGGCTAACGTATGAGCGGTACCGCTTCTAGGAACCTCCAGCCCAATACCAAGCATAGCTTCTTTAAAGAGTTGACGATCTTCAGCCCGACGAATCACTTCAGCATTCGCACCGATCATCTCAACCTGATACCGTTCCAGAATCCCCTGGTCCGCAAGTTCAATCGCAAGGTTCAAGGCGGTCTGACCACCCAGCGTAGGCAACAGCGCATCAGGCCGTTCACGCCGAATAATCTCGTGCAGAATATCAAGACTCAACGGCTCAATATAGGTGCGATCCGCAAACTCGGGATCAGTCATGATCGTGGCTGGATTGCTGTTAACCAGCACCACCTCATATCCCTCTTCACGCAATGCCTTACAGGCTTGCGCACCCGAATAATCAAACTCGCAGGCTTGACCGATCACAATCGGTCCAGCCCCCACTATCATTATTTTTGAAAGATCTTCTCGCTTTGGCATCGCATGGGCTCCGGTCAGACACACAGAATATCAATTGAGTGCCCTTTTTCAAGCAGAGATAGTGCCACCCAACTAATCACTGAAATATTCACATTATTATCATCTTTTTTCCTTATTGACCTAGACAAATCGTGCTGAAACTTCCTCTTTACAAAGTACAAAAGTGTTATTTTTAACCATTTCGTTCGCTCTAATAAACAATTTTGGCAGTACAGTGTCGCTTTCAGACTGGCTCCGTAGCATTGAGTGCTCGCCAAAAAGTGGCCCCCATACCCGCGACTAACCTCGCCTCATCCGCTTGTGTGACCTCATTCGCGATCGCTGGCCGCGAAACAGTCTCATAGCGACAAACCGTCTATTGTGCTATTGTTCTATCATTTAACCCATTAAGGATTTTTGATATGGCACTAGGTGTTGGTATTGTTGGACTTCCCAATGTCGGTAAATCTACCTTGTTTAATGCGCTCACACGAGCCCAGCACGCGGAAGCTGCAAATTACCCCTTCTGCACCATCGAGCCAAATAAAGCCACGGTCCCTGTAAGCGACACACGGTTGGACGCATTGGCTAAGATCGTGAATCCCGCGCAGATCATCAAGGCCACCGTTGACTTTATCGATATTGCGGGTCTTGTTCGCGGTGCCAGCAAAGGCGAAGGGCTGGGGAATAAGTTTCTCGCCAATATTCGTGAGGCCAGTGCCATCATTCAGGTTGTCCGCTGCTTTGACGATGACGATGTCGTGCATGTCGAAGGAGCGATTGATCCCATTCGCGATATTGGCATCATTGAAACCGAGTTGGTCCTCGCCGATATGCAGTCGTTAGAAAAACGCATCGACCGCATCACACGTCAAGCACGTGCTGACAAAGAGTTGCGCAAAGAGGTCGAAGCCATGGAACCTTTGCTTAAACATTTGGATGCTGGCAACCCTGCACGAACCTTTGAACGTAGTGAGAGTGATCCGGTAAACAAAGCACTGCTTGAGCTTCAGTTGCTAACTGACAAACCCGTTATCTACTGCGCCAACGTAGACGAAGAGTCGCTCGCACAAGACAATGAGCATGTCACCCGTGTCCGTGAGTATGCAGCCAAGAACAATTGCGATATTGTCGTCATCTCTGCTCGTATGGAGGCTGAACTCGTAGGGCTTTCGGATGTCGAGCGCGATGACTTTATGGCCTCCTACGGAGTGGCTGAAAGTGGACTTGAACAGACGGTTCGCATGGCCTATCACACGCTGGGATTGGCGAGTTATTTTACGGCTGGACCCAAAGAAGTACGGGCTTGGACCTTCCATCGCGGCTGGAGTGCACCCAAGTGCGCCAGTGTCATTCATACCGACTTCGAACGCGGCTTTATCCGTGCGGAAGTCATCGCGTATGATGACTATATCCGGCTCAATGGCGAAGCGGGTGCCAAAGCTGCAGGCGTCATGCGGGTTGAAGGCAAGGAATATCTGGTTCAGGATGGAAATGTCATGCATTTCTTGTTTAATGTTTAGCCATCAAAAAGAGCAGACCCGCACGCTGGGCATAAACTTCATTGGCTCAGACCCTACCAGTGGAACTCAAGTCGCCTATCAGCAGGTTGTTCGGGGAGATCATGCGCGGATGAGTTTCCTCGTTCACCCCCCCTATCGCCCCCTTGGCGGTGAGACGTGGCAGGACAGGAAATCATTCTACGACTCTCGACAGGACCCGGCCCGCAAGGCAATACCTGCTGTGACCTCTGCTACTGGGGTGACCCAGTTATCAGCATCGGCGATGTTCCCAAACTCGCCACTGAACGTGAGTGGCGACAGCTTGAACAGCAAGCTATCGCCAGTACACGTAGCGCCCTTATGGGAAAAGCCGACCCTGCATCCGGTGCCTTTGATCTTCACTCGCGCGATCAACGCTTTGGCGCTGGAATCGCTCTCGGTAGCCAAGGGCTAACAGACAGCGTTTTTGCTTTTTCAGATGGTTCGCGCGATCTTATCTATCGTGGCTTTGCCTGCGACTTGGATGAGGAACCTGTCGGAGGAGTAGAAAGGGGCAAACCCTACAACATCGCGTGCGATGGCCAATCGTTCGCCTACCGTATTGAATTTGACTGATGTGGGAGCACTGTCACCCCGGGCAACCGCTGATCCGCAGAGACCCATCCATTCGTCCACTCTGTTCCGGGCTCAAACCGGGCCGGATCAGGGTACACATCATCCGCTGTGCCCGACAAGCCATCTGCACCACACGAGAAAAGAATCGGAATCCCGTTTGTCGTAGCAGGGTCATAGACAAACGGCTTGTCCCAAGGATCATTTCTCAGAAAATGAATATAGGGGCCATCCCATTTTGGCACCTGCGGATCACGCACCAATGCGGCAAGTCCCTGCTCGACCAGAGGATAAGAACCCACATGGAAACGATAGCGCCCCAATGCTTCGGCCAGCACATCCACATTGCGCATCGCACGCATATGGGGAGTTATTTGCAGACGGACAGTTGCGCGGTCCGTTGCTGTTAAAAGCGCACCACCCACGACCAAAAGCACGACAACAGCCCCCAAATAAAATTTGGGATTTCGAAACAGTGACGTCGGAATGGGTCCCTGAAGTTCAGCCTTCTTCTGCTCATACTCCCGAACGATGCTGTTGAGTGCACGGCGCTTGAGACGCCGTTTGTCAGTTTGATCCCGTCGCGCTATGCGCATCATCTTTCCGCACCCTGGACAAACAGGGGGTGGTTGCTTTTCAAACATTCTTTTGCAATATGGACAGCGATAACGCATAGGCCTCTCAGGGATCTAAATGTGTCAACGCAAGAGAGTCCATATCAATCCGACGGTAGTAGCAGTTGCGCGGCTCACCCTTCTGATTTTTCGTATGGCAAATTGCACTACGTCTTGGACGGACGATATAGAGCAACGAATTCTGCTCGCAGTTGACACGTGCCTCCAACAAATCAAAGCTCTCCCCTGAGGTTTTACCCTTTTCCCACAGCACATTGCGCGACGTGCTCCACAGAATCAGCGTTCGCTCAGCAAAGGCCTTTTTCATCGCAAGTTCATTGGTGTAGGCCACGAGAATCACCTCTTTTGTGTCAGCATGCTGAACAGCCACAGGAATGGCATCCTTGCAGACCTCGGCAATCTTGGCGATTTTAGAAAAATCCAGCATCAGATTGGACCCCTCTTCCAGCTCTTTACTCATGGTCATTCCTTTCTTTTGTTCTCAGTATTTCAATTGGCTTCCGCCGATGTATTCTCGCAGAATTGAATCGCCAGGCACAACATCCGGCGCTAAAGATGAAAAGTTGTGGAGAAAGCCCGAAAGCCGCCGAGCCTCAATATAAGCCTCGTCCCAAGGTTTGATCTGATTTAACAAGGGCGCTGCTAACGGCTTAAGCACAGCCAACTCATAGTCGAGTGCAGAGTTAAAAACTGCGTCAGCCTCATGCTGAAAGGGGTAGATCCAGCGTTTCTCCCCACGTGCGATTGAAGGCCACATATGAAGAGTCTCAATGGCTGGTCGGTTACGAAACTGATGATCCCTCACCATCCGCCGGATAATCCGTGTATCCGTGGTTGAAATGCGCGTACTGCTATCCACGCCCAGTTGCGTTAACGCATTGATGTAGATCAGGTATTTCTGAGTGCGAGGCACATCGCTGGTCAATTTTGGATTGAGACTGTGAATCCCCTCCATCACAATGATGCCATTTTCCGACAAGCAGGTTGGTTCGCGCTGATCAAATCCAGTTCTGGTTTTGAAATCAAATCCCCGCAAGTGTACAGATTCGCCAGCCATCAGTCGCAACAAATCGTTGTTGAGCCGTGGCAGATCCATCGACTCGATGTGTTCATAATCGAGTTTACCCTGTGCATCGCGGGGATTTTTCTCGTCGCCCACAAAGTAGTTATCGGTGGAGATTAAAATCGGTTTAAAGCCATTCACCCGCAGATGGGTCACGAGACGTTTGGAAAAAGTTGTCTTGCCAGCTGAAGAAGGTCCGGCAACTAAGACGAGATGTGGCGTGGGATCACGGTGCAAAATTTCATCTGCAATGCAGGCGAGTTTCTTGTCGTGTAGCGCTTCAACGGTGTGCACAAAATCATCCACGTGTTTTTCAACCACAGCCTGATTTAATTCACCCACCGTGGTGATGCCCACGATTTTGCCCCACGAGATATGTTCCTGATAAACTTTAAACAGGTGTTCCGTAGGTGGCAACGGCAAGAGAACGCGAGGATGTGCAGAAGTGGGCACATTCAAGACAAATCCCTGACTGTGCGGAATCAAGTCAAACACATCGAGTAACCCAGTGTGTGGCACCAGCGGCTCTTGACTCAACTCGAGAAAATCACCGCACCGCATCAAACAGATGATCGGAGGGTTGCGATGCGCGAGCAAGTTGAGTTTGTCGACCTGACCCGTTTCCGTGAAACGTTTCACCGCAGACTCATACGAAACCGTTTCAGCCGAAATAGCCAAATCTTGACGCACTGTCTCGAACATGGCCTCTTTCAAACGCCTTACGTGCGCCTCCAGTGCCTCAGGGGAAAGATCCTCCCATGCGATGGTGCAATACAATCCACTTCCCACCGAATTACGAACACGACAGGCCGCTTTAGGAAAAAGTTCATGCGCGGTTTTTGCCAATAAGAAGCAGAGCGATGTCCGATAAATATTCCAGCCCAGCGAATCTCGAATCGTCAGAGGAGCCAAGGTGACATCCGTGACGATCGGCATAAACACCGGCATGACCATGTTGTTGGCGATGGCCCCTAAAACAGGTAACCCCTCTTCGTTAACCGAAGGCAGAAGTTCGCTGATGCGAGTTCCTGACGCCACAACGCGAGGGGCGTTTCCTTGGACAGTCGCGGTAATCGCATGCATGATTTCTATTCTCCTACTGGTCAACGCTTGACGCAATCAGGCCCGCGTCACCATTCATCCGTCTCTTCAGGTTCCTGATCCGCAACATCCTGCTTATCGCCGTACAACTCAAAAACAATCATACGGCACTCAATCGGACCATTGAAAAAAGGAATACGTCGTGAAGAACGTAACCCGATCTTGCGCGACATCTCCATATTTCCAGTCAGAACACATCCCGTATATCCAGTACCCTGCTGTTTGAGAAAATCACCAATTCGCACATACATGGGCGTCAAGTCCTCACCCTCTCCCAACCGCTCACCATACTCCGGGTTCATAAAGATCACACCTGGAGGCGGGGGCAAACGCGTGC
>CAZSUM010000079.1:1465-10345 GCA_964610015.1 uncultured Lentisphaeraceae bacterium | reverse complement strand
TGAGGTCGCTCAGCATGAAATTGATTTGATGCCCAGAGAGGGTGGCGATGCGCTGTCACTCAAGGTTTTTGAACTGAATCCCTGTTTGGGGAGGTGTCAGAGCGGAGAAACGGTGGCGCTTTGGATATCGCCAGAACAGGTGATTGTCGCTCGCAGGTGAGTTGGCTCCTGTCGTGCGCTAGGCTAGGTCACAATCAGGGTTGTCAGGTCCGCGCACCTTTTTACATCGCTGTTTGACGAGCCCTACATGATGTGTTGATTGACCCAATCGTGTTCGGCAACCAAACAATCGACGACATTATCTGGTCGCACATCAGGGGGTAACACGTCAAAAGTATAGGTTTCCGTTTCGAGCGGATAAGCATGCTTGATGACGTGATCAAAGAACGGTTGGGTCAACTGGGTATGAGTTGATGCCAGTGCTTCTGTGCCTGTATAAAACATAGGGACATGCACATGCGTGCGGAGTTCGCATCCCTCATACTCACGCGCGGCACCCAGCGTTTTATTGGTTAAGTCGGCATAGGAAATCAGCTGACCTTTAGGACGTTGAATGCGTGTCTGATGCAGGTAGACTGGATCGATAAATGCCGCAAGACGCTCAAGGGCACAGGGGGTGATCGTTGTTCGTAATGCTGCACTTAGTTGCACACGCGCAACCCGGATGCCTGCACTTTCAAAACGTATGAGGGCTGTCAGCGGTTCTTCAAAAGCGAGCGCCATGTGGCAAGTATCCAAACAGATGCCGATATATCGACGTAACAGGGCTTCAGCTTCGTCAGGTGTGCGACGCTGATGGGCACTGAGCCATTTGACTCCTTGTGCGAGGAAGACCTCTTCATACCAGCAGATCACGTCATTTGGGTCTTCGAGCAGACAATCCGGTTCGGGTTCCAGAGCGAGAACGATCTCACGTGAACTTTCCTGATGAAGGTCGTTTAAAAATTCCGCCATGACTGCCAAATGACGCGCCATGATCGTTTGCGTCTGCTCGTTGAGTCCGAACCCTTCTGCTTTCATCGATACACGCTTGGTTCCGCGGTATCCAAGCGGAACCGTTGAGATATTGCCTGTTTCGCCCTTAGGCAAGAGCGTGGCTAGGATCTTGGCGAGTTGCCCTGTGTAGCAGAGTCGTTCCGGCGTAGACCAGTCTGGTTGGTAAACACGATCTTTGACGCTTGTTTTGTGAAAAGGTCCAAAGGGAAAGCCATTGATTCCTGTCACATAACAGGCGCGTTGCGAAAGGAAAGAACCGAATGCAGCACACGCCTCGGGGGTGGCGAGTTCCTTGGCAACATCGGCACCTAGACGTAGACCTAGCGGATAGGGTGTGTTGGGGGCCACGTGTGCTTTCACCGCTAAAGCATAGCGGTCTATGGCCTCTTGGATATCGATGAGGTGTTCGCCTGGATGAATGTTGAGACAGTAGGGGATGACCATAAGGCACGACTTTTCTTGGCGTGGTTCCGAGCGAGTGTTGGATCAAACGTTAGGAGCGTGGAACCAGCGTATAGGGTGTGGGAACGGCTTTTACCGGATAGTTGGGCAATGAGGACTCGCGCTCTGGGCCACTTGTACCAACGGCATCAAAGGGCTTGAAGCCTACTTTATGCGCTGGAGATTCAGGCTTTAGGCGGAAGTCATTTTTAGAGGGGTTGACAAAGAGCGGATCAGCCACAAGTGAGCCTGCGTCTTGTCCTGTATCGGCTTGCCATTGACTCAGTGTTTTTTTGTCAGGGAAAATATCCAGTTTACCAGAGGCATGCCAGTAGAGATTGGGTCCCAGTTCAAAGTGTTGGGTTGGGTTGCCATCTTTCATGCCGTGTTTCGCGCTTTTCCAGTTTGATCCGAGCAAAACGCCTTCGGTATCCCAGTAAATTAAATTATTCCGAATATAGAACGAGAGATGATCTTCGTCTTTTGAACGTTGTAATTGATACTGGATGGCGTTTGCAAAAATATTATTTTCAATGATGTTCTCACGGCCAAAATGTTGATCAAAGCCCCCCGTTTTTGTGTTATAGACGAGATTGTTGTACATGTGGATGAAGCTTGAGGCTTGATCAGTGTAGAGTCCCCAGCCGCCATAAGAGTAGGCATGGACATCATGGATTAGGTTGTCGTGTAAGGTGGTTCCAGGTGAGACGCCTAGTGTATAGATTGCACCCATATCAGAAAGCACACCTTGACCAATCGTGTGTAGATGGTTAAACCCGATTTCATTGTGGTGTGAGTGTGAGGGATCTGAATATCCCCATGTCCAACCGATGGATATTGCGGTGTAGTAAAGATCGCCAATCTCGTTATGCAGAATCCGGTTGTATGAGGAATGACCAATCCAAACGCCATGGGCAGCAGGATGAATGCGTCCGCCACCAATGATGCTGCAATTACTGACTGTGATCGCGGAGGTTTTCTGCATGTCTTCGAGAACATTGTTGCTGTGGTGACCTTTTGTAGGATTTTCGATGGTGCTGTACCCGATGTAGGGTGCGCCAATCTTGACACCCCCTGCGCCGAGATCACTCATGATGCAGGCATCAACTGTATTGCTGTGGGCCCCGGGGCCAAAGGCGATCGAGTATCCGGAAAGCTGCGTGAAGACACACCGCTGTAACGTCACCTGTTGGGCATAGGTAATTTCCGCTGCCGCTGGGATGTTGACCTCAGATTGTGGCACAAAGTTGCCTTCTTCCGGGGTGATCCAAAGAGACTGTTTGAAGACCAACCCCTTGATGTGAGTGTTGCGTACTGGGCGGTGTTCCTCCCCAGATATGATTAGCAACTGCGACAAGGTTGGCGCTTCAATGCAGGCTGTCTCTAAATCTTCATTTGGCAGGGGGATATATGAAAGAATTCCGGTGGGGCGGTCAAGATACCACTCCCCTGGTTCGCTCAGCGCTTCTTTCACGTTCTCAGCCCAGAATCGACAACTCCCGTTTGGATCCCATTTAGGCCCCTTGTAACTTCCCCAGTAGGCGTTGTATTGTCGTGTTTTCAAAAAACGCACGAGCTTTTTTTGCGCGTCGATTGAAGCCGAGCGCACACGTGAAGCAGACCAAATGTGTAACGTATGAAACTCGATGTCTGAGAGGTTAGCCCAGTTTGGATCTAAACAATCTTCTTTATAGTAGAACCCGTTGATACCAACGTTTTCAACGGCATCAAAATCATTGGTTGTTGTGTAGTAACCTTGTTTGGGTAAACGTGGACGAAACCGCCGTTCACCGTTGACAAAGAGTTGTGCGAATTGCCACTCACCCTTTTTGACCTCAGGAATTGTGGTCTGCCAGATTCCGTTTTTGTTGCACGACCAGCCGGTGATAACACGTCCACCGATAAAGACCGGAGGTTTTGAACTACGTGCCCGATAGATCACCGGGTAGGTTGCGGTGCCTCCATGTTCAGGGAGGAGTCGAATGGGTTGCTGGAGGCGATAGGTTCCGCCACTGAAACAAACTTCAATCCGCTCGATCTCCTCAGCCGGGACTTCTGATTTAAATGAGGCAACCGCTTGTTGTGCACGCGTAAAGGTGGCAAACGGTCGCCACCAAGAGCCGGAGGCTTGATCGTTGCCACTGGGCGAAACATAAAAACGCTTTATTGAGCTCGCTTCGACATGGAGTGTCGCCACTAGCATTCCAACTAAAAGGCTTCTGTAAATGCGCATCTGTCCCCCGCTTTCTATAAAATTTTAAATATCAAAATCAGACTTTGCTGTCACGCTACAAAGTGCACGCGAACGCGTGAATTGAAACAGCCGATGGTTCAACAGAAGGCAGGGCCGTGTCTAGCAAACGCATTAATGAGCGCTTTGATCTCTCAGTTTTCGATTGTGAATGTGTAATGGCCTGAACCGAGCTTAAACGCCATCCGATTGCAATCAGACGCGACGGAGGGGATCTCGGCGGTTACGTTTTGGGCATCTGGTTTTACGGGCAGGTAAACCCACGCTGTTGTGTTGACGGGAATTTCTACCTTCAAAGTGAATGTTTTCGGCGTTTGTCTCCATTCACTCTTGATCTTACCGTAGGGCGAGTCATGCTCTGCATTCACCCAGTTCAGACCTGCCACGGGATCAGGGGCAATAACAAACGCTTTGAATGCGACCTCTTTAGGATCGATCTTTTCAGCAATAGTCGAGACCGAGTCAGTTAGCCGGATTCCGCCGAGGTATTGGTAGAACCAGGCGGATATGTCGCCAAACATGATATGGTTGCGTGAGGCTCCTTCGTTCCAGTCTTCCCAGAACGTGGTGGCTCCGCGTTTGATCCAATTGCCATAGGAGGGAGACTCATCCTTCGAAGCCATTGCGTATGCGAGGTCGGTACGGCCTGCCTCGCTCAACGAGCGAAAGACGTATTTTGAACCGAGAATACCAAAATCAGGGAAGTCGTGAGTCTTCTTCACGGCTGCGATGAGTTGTGCTTCTACCGAGCTGCGGTCAAGGGCCGATACAAGGCCTTGATGTAGGGCGCAGCTCTGTGCAGTCTGGCTTCCTATTGAATAGATTCCGTTGCCCTTATACAGGTGTTGTGTATAGGCAGCGCGGATGGATTGAGCCAAGGCGCTGTACTTTTTGGCGGCTTCGGTCTTTCCAAGCAGTTCTGCAGTGCGTGCGACGATCTGCGCATCGAGGTAGTAATACCCAGTCGAGGTGACCGCTACGGGGGTTTTCGTTTTAACAGGGATCCAATCCCCTAGTCCATGCGAGACGATGCCATCTTTTGCGCGTGATGTCATATAATCAACGTATTTCGTCATCGCGTCGAAGGACGCTTCTAGTATGCGGGTATTGCCCTGATAGACATAGAGCATCCAGGGGATGATGACCAGTGCGCTATCCCATGCCGGACCATTGCCCCAGTCATAGCCCCACCCACTTGTGGGGATGATGGCGGCGAGATTGCCGTTTGGTTGCTGCTCGTCCATCAAATCGAAGATCCATTTTTCATAGGCAGCGGTGTTTTGGAAATTGTACATCGCCTGTTCAGAGGCGAGTAAGGCATCACCCGTCCAGCCATTCTTTTCGCGGTGTGGACAGTCCGTGGGGTACCCATTTGCGAAATTGCTGCGATAGGACCACAAAATGGCTTGCTGGAGCTTGTTGATTAACTCGTTGCTACAGGTGAACTGCCCCACGTCTTTAAAATCAGTATGGACGGCACAGGCTAAAAGCGTGGATGCGTTCGGGGCCTGCTTCAATCCACTGATCTGTACATACTGAAATCCGTTATACGTGAAGCGCGGCTCGTAAATCTGTTCGTCGCTACCATCACAGACAAAACGATCTGTTTGGAACCAACCTCCTGGCAGGATTTCGAATGAGGCTGGATAACGGAAGTGTTCGTCCGTTCTGTGCATGCTGAGGCACCCGTCTTTTTTGATCTTTTCTCCGTACTGGACAGTGATGATGTCATTTGCCTGCTGACCTAAAATCTTAAGTTTGATCCACCCTGACATGTTTTGTCCAAAGTCTACAATCCACGTGTTGGGTTTAAGTTCGCGTATTGTGACGGGTTCAAAAGTTTGGGCTACCACACTCGGTGGTAGTGCGGCAGCAACCAACTTGCCAGCAGGTGCTGGGACGATCTCAGCCATGACACGGTTTTTTGCCAAGTCAATGGCTCTGGGAGAGAATCGGCCAATGACCTCGCCTTCTCGAATGCAGTCAAACCCAATGGGGCTTGCGACTTGTTGCCAAGAGGCATCAGAGGGGATGGTTGCGTGTGAGCCATCTTCAAAGACGATCTCAAGTTGTGCAATCATTCTGGGAAAATCGCGCCAGGGTGCATTGTCGAAATTCCAGACGGCGACACTACGCACGTCATACCAGCCGTGTCCCACAATAACATTCAATTTGTTGGGACCACGTTTTAATTGTTCGGTCAGGTCGTAGGTGGAATAAAGCACCCGTTTGTCAAAGCGGGTGGGTGCCGGATCGAGTACTTTGTGTCCGATTTTCTGTCCGTTGAGGTGCGCTTCGTAAAAACCAAGTCCTGTGATAAAGAGTGTGGCTTGGCGCACAGCTTTTTTGAGGGTGAAGGTTTTTTCAAACGCAGGAGAATTTACCTCCTGCCTTCGGATAATCTTACCCCATGGCTCGCAATCCGCAGGACCTGCGACGGTTGCCGCTTTCCACGCATCATGTGCAAAGGGATCAACATTTTTCTGCCAATCTTTGGTGGCCTGCGCTGAAGAGAGCCATGTTTTGTCGGTCACAACGGTTGCGCCGTTGGCAAATTTCAGCATCGCCAGAAGACCTGTGGGGCCTTGCTCTTTATTCGTCACGGTGACCGCGATTAGATTACGGCCGACCTGGATAAAAGATGAAACGTCGATAAAGCGCATCCAATGGGGATCATTCAGATGGCCCCACGTTTTGGCGGCGAGTTGTCCATTGATGAAGATTTCTACCGTATCATCGGCGGTTACGGCGAGTAGAACGGGTGCCTGTTGTGCGCCCGTTGGTGCATCGAAACATTTTCTGAAATAGCGAGAGCCTTTTGGAGCTTGCGTTAAAAAAGGTGCATCCCCTGTCCAAATCCATTGTGCATCTGCGAGAGCATAGTCGGGGCGGGTGATCGCATTGGCACCAATCCAGTTGGCGTGCCAGTCTTGCGGGGCCATCACGCCCATAATCCAACGGCTGGGCAAGCTCCAGGTTGAAGGGGTGCTGGATTGGTTGTTCCATACGCGGACCTTCCAAAAGCAACGTTGTGAAGTTGTCAGCGGGTTGCCGTTGTATACGATGTTCAACGACTGGTCTGAGGTCACACGGCCGCTATCCCACAGATCACCGGTGTCATGACGGAGGTGGTCGAGAGTAGAGGCCACAAGCACATGGTAAGCGGTCTGACGCAAATCACGAGTTTTGGGATGCGCGGCGGTGAGTTTCCAGCTTAAACGTGGCGCTGGCGCATCTAGGCCGACAGGGTCAGTGAGGTATTCGGTTGTCAGCGCATGCGGGGCAAGTAGCAGGGGGTGTGTTGGATCTGTTGCTTGAATACATCCCGCCAATGCCAACCATCCAATCGCACAGGTGAAGACCAGTCGCATCTTAAACTTCCTTTTTGAGAACAGCAAAAAAAGACTTTTACTTTACTGCTTGTTTTATGAGAAGGCAATTCCATTGCGGTTCAAAATGGGCTTACGCATGAAATGTTTGTGCCATGTTGCATCAATCAGATGCACAGAGTATACTTGGGAAACTTACAAGGAGAGTTGATGAACGAAAGAACAACCCGACGGAGTTTTTTAGCACAGACAGGTGCAGTCGGAACAGTGCTGGCCGGGGTGCCCGTGCTGAAAGCGCAAGCAGATAATCAGAAAAGGGAGGCATTGAAAACGATGGATGGGAATAAGAAACTTTTGGTAGCAGCTGATCCGTATGCCGTGCCACTGAAAAATGCGGTGGTGGCGTATTTGCGTGAGAAAGGCTATGCCGTTACGGACTTGAGTGAGTTGGATGGGAAGGCGAGGCCCTATTTCGAGGGGGCGGTTGCCGTGTGCAAGGCGATGCAGGCTGGAGATGCCCAACGGGCGATTCTCTTCTGTGGCACTGGGATGGGAATGTCGATCGTTGCCAACCGCTTCAAAGGTGTGACAGCGTCGGTTGTCGAGTCTGTTTACGCAGCCAAGATGAGCCGTGCAATTAACAATGCCAATGTGCTTTGCTTGGGTCAGATGATTTGGGGACCGGATATGGCCAAAGCTGCGGTAGACGTGTTTTTGAACACCCAATTCACCGAGGGGTTGGAGGGCATCTCTGACTTCTTGCACGATGCGTGTGGCAAGGTTGAGGCAATCCGGCCGTAGCACTGGTTATTTGATAAAACTGCCACAACAGGCTGTCGCGCGCTGGGGTGGCAGTTCATGATCAAGAGAAGTCGATGAGACTGCGGATATCATCGAAGGAGAGTTTTTTGATCAGCGACTCGTCCGATGTCCCAACTGTGGCTTGAATCACCAACTGTTTTTTCTGTTGCATCGCGAGGACCTTCTCCTCAACAGTATGCTCCGCAATCAGCTTGATACTATACACGGTTCGTTTCTGACCAATGCGGTGTGCCCGGTCTGTTGCTTGATCTTCCACTGCAGGGTTCCACCAAGGATCGAGGTGGATGACCATATCTGCGCCCGTGAGGTTGAGGCCTGTGCCGCCAGCTTTCAAGCTAATCAAAAAGATGGGAATTGAGGGCGTCAGATTAAAACGCTGACACTGTGCGAGACGATCCTGAGTGGAACCATCGAGGTAGCAACACGAGATTTTGCGCTGGTCAAGTTCGGCACGCAGGAGCTTCAGCAATGAAACAAACTGACTGAAAACCAAGATGCGGTGTCCGCCATCCATGGCTTCATCGAGTAGTTCAAAGAAGGTATCGAACTTGGCCGAGGGGGCTTCGTACGTGCCTGGCGAGTGATGATCTTTTAAGAGATCAAGGTGGCAGCAAGCCTGACGCAGACGCATCAGCATGGCAAGGATCTCAAAGCGTGAACGTTCAAAGCCTTTGGCTTTAACCAAATCGCCAATGGAACGCCGTGAGTCGTTGAGTAAATCGTTATAAACGCGTTGTTGATCTAGTGTGAGTGAACAGTACGAAACTTTGACGATCTTATCCGGCAGATCGCGGGCGACATCGCGCTTCATGCGGCGCAACAGAAACGGGTGGATCTTCCGGCGCAGTTTGGACTGCGCGTTTTCTCCATCGCGTTCACCTGCTGCAATTGGGAGTTCATAGTTCAGCCGGAACTGCTCATATTCTCCTAGATATTGCGGCATGAGAAAATCCATGATGGACCACAAATCCGCCACACTGTTTTCAACTGGCGTACCTGTTAGCACGAGTTTGTTGACTGCCGATATCTGCTTGGCAGCAA
>CAZSUM010000079.1:499-1358 GCA_964610015.1 uncultured Lentisphaeraceae bacterium | reverse complement strand
TCGAGATCGCGACGTAGCAACGCGTAGGAGGTGATGACCAAGTCGGAGGAGGGAATACGTTCAAATAATGTGCTGCGATCCGGACCGGAGAGGACCAGTCGGCGTAGCTGTGGAACAAAGGTTTCTGCTTCGCGATTCCAGTTTTCAACAAGGCTAGTCGGACAGACAATCAATGCGGGTTTGTTCTGTGCTTGGGGGTCGTTTCGCTGCAAATTCAACCATGCGAGTGTTTGAATGGTTTTGCCAAGGCCCATTTCATCAGCGAGCAACCCGTTGAATCCAGAGCGCTCCAGAAAGCTAAGCCAGTAGACGCCCTCTTTCTGATAAGGGCGTAAGGTTGTCTCAAGAGACCCTAACGGCATAGGGGTTAGGCGTTCATTGCCAACACGGTTGCGGGACATGGCTTTGTCACGCCAATCAGGGGGGTCCTCAACATCAATTCCTTCAAGCGCATTGAGAGAGGATTGAACAAAGGGTGCGTAGACCTGCGGCAGACGAAAATGTCCCGGTTGTGGACTTTCGCGACTTTGACAATCGTTAAAGATCGCACGCATGTTTTCGACTGACTCACGGTCGATTAGTAGCGGTTCGCCATTGTGATCAATATAGGAGTCACCTCTGTTGATTGCCCGTTGAATCTCCGCTGGGGGCAGACTTTGATTACCTGCCAGGTCAAAGGTAAATCCGATATCGAACCAGCCGGAAGAGGCTTGATTGATCTGGACGACAGGCGTGATAACAGGGATGGACTCCACCTGTTCAGAGAGCTTTCCTGAAAAAGAGATTTTCCAGCCTGTACGAGCAAGCGCAGGATATCCGCTGCCAAGAAAGTTAAGCACCTCACGCGACCCAACAAGCA
>CAZSUM010000079.1:0-489 GCA_964610015.1 uncultured Lentisphaeraceae bacterium | reverse complement strand
CCGTAACGGAGAAGCTGACGGCACGCCGCCTGTTCTGTAGGTAGATTACGTGTGTGATATTTGAGGATATCCTCAGGATCAGGAAGTGCAAAAGTGGCTTGGGTATCAGGAACGCCAGCGGGAAAGGTGTGTTCGCCGTATCGCGCTGAGAGTGTGGCACGCAAAGAGGCTTTGGATCCTTGGAGCTGGAGTAAAAAAATGGGGTGCCCCGGCTCAGTAACAAAGAGATCCGGTGTAATCTCAAGAGAAATTGGACCAAGGGATGTCAATCCCGGTAGATCGCGGCTGAGAAAGTTAACCACTCTGTTTCGTGGAACAATTTCATCTTTGATGTAGATGCTGTGATAGGGGATAGGGAGGACCTTTTCCATGGGCCAGAGGCGTTTTTTGGCAAGCACCCATCCCCGTCGACCATTGACAAGAAAGGTGGCAAGTTCTCCGGCTTGGTCGGTTGGTAGATCCGCTAGGGGGTAGATGAGCAGTTCACCG
>CAZSUM010000078.1:542-10351 GCA_964610015.1 uncultured Lentisphaeraceae bacterium | reverse complement strand
GACGCGCACGATGAAGATTGTCGATGGGGGATAGCGACCCATGGTGACCTGCTCAGCCAGCAGATTGCCCGTGGTATTTTGTTTGATCAATTCGACCAGCTCTTCGCTTTCGGCGAGCACGTCTTTGCGGTCATAGTTGCGTGCTGAGACCGTGATGACATGACTGATCATCAAAAAAATCACAACAGAGCAAAGCGCATAAACAAAAAGATAGCCAAGGCCGAGATAAAAAGCAAAAGAGCGGAACCAATTATTCCTCCAAGCGGAAGACATAGCCGACTCCTCTAATGGTCTGGATGAGCTTGTTTTTGAATCCAGAATCAAGTTTTGTACGCAGGCGGCAAATCAGAACATCAACGACATTGGTCTGTGGGTCAAAGCTATAGTCCCAGATACGCTCTAAGATGACGGTTTTGTTGAGCGGTCGGTTGGGGTTTCGCATAAGCAGTTCAAGTAAGGCAAATTCACGCGGTTGCAGGTCAATTTTGGTGTTGTCGCGAACAACGGAACGGCGTAGCAAATCGATGACAACCCCAGAGAGTTTAAGCGTTGTTTGATCTTTACCTCCTTGTGCGGCGGGTTGTATTCGACGGGTAATTGCATGGAGTCGTGCTGCCAATTCTGAAAAAGAGAAGGGCTTGGCCATATAGTCATCGGCGCCAGTTTCTAAGCCCGTGACACGATCATCTACCGCATTTTTGGCACTCAGTATGAGGACAGGGGTTTGATCACCCTTGCGTCGCATCTGTTTTAGAATTTCGATCCCGTTTTTACCGGGTAACATGATGTCCAACACAACAGCATCATACTGGAGCTTCATCCACTGACTCAGCCCCTCGTCACCAGTGGAGGCCTTGTCGATAGTATGCCCCTCCTGACTGAGACCTCTGCCTATGAATGACTGGATTTTGTCATCATCTTCAATCACAAGAATGCGCATGGCATCTCCCCGCGCTGGGTTGGTACAAACGGTTTTTAAAGCTCACGCATGGACGCAAGCGGATTATCGATCTCTTCAGGAGCTACATAGATAAAGTGGGCTTGCATAACGGCAATTAGAATGTATAGCGGCAAAAGGAGTTCAAACCCTTCTTCAAGCGCGATGGTCAAGGCATGCTGATTCTCAGTCAGGTGAATACCAAAGTCTTTTCGCAGAACCGCAGGCATGCGATCAAAAATCTGAATCAAAATCAGGGTCCCCCCGAGAAACCCGATCGACCAACAGACGGGGTGGAAACGGAAGAGCCCTTTTAACAGCCTTGGTAGAAAGTAAAAAAGCGTGTACCCGCAAAGTGCAATCACAACAACGAAACAAACAGCGACAAGCATGCGATCGGTCAGCGGATTGTTGGCGTTGAGTAAAAACTTCATTTTAAAAGGGGTGCCGTGCGAGGCACCTGGCAAATGTGAAGGAATGACCAGGAGCTTGTGCCAATCCAGTTCGCGACAAATCGCAAAAAAACTTATGAGCGAGAAATCGATCAGCCAAAACAAGCGCCAGCGACTCGGGCGAAGGGGCGGAATTAACCAGAAAAAAGCGATCTGCAGCCAGAGGAGTGCGACAGTCGAGGCCTCGATGGGTGAAGCACCATCTTGGTCAAAATGCAGAGAAATCCACTCTGGAGTCGTTTGTGACCAGAGCAGGATAAGAGCGATCACAGCCAATCCCCAGAGAATCGGTGCAACTAACCAAGAGCAAGGCCGTTTGAGAAAAGAATAACACAAGGTAGAGTTCATTTTCTTGACTATATCGTAGACGATGAATGATGGAAAGAACGCCCTGTTGTCAACCCCGTGTCCTTGGACTCACCTGTTGACGTTGAATCGCGAGAAACAGAGACATGTGGTTATGACGCTTTGCATTAGCGGCTTTTCTTGTATGCTTCTGTGAGTGTGTGGTATTTCACGATCATGTTGGGAACTTCCCAAGCTGGCATTTGACCCTGTCGCAGGAAAGCGAGATACTTTTCCATAACCTGACCAAAGTGCGCTTCGTGTCCCACTGCGTACTCTTTCGGGATATTAATACGCCAGCCGGTTTCATGGCGCTCAGCGGTAATACCCTGATAGGTTTTGGCGAGATTGGCTACTGCTGCATACAACGCCTTTTCTAGCTCGTCTTTTTTGACATTCGGGGTGCGGCGCGGTTCGACATAGAGCACGGGCTTAAACCCTTCAGCCTCGCCTTGTTGGATGATGAGCGATGAACGAGTTCCACGCATCAGAGAGTAGTGGGTGTCGCCGGCACCGGCAGGAGCTTGGAAATTCCAAAGCACAGAGGCTTTCGCATAAACACCTTTCAGCGAGTAGGTAAAGGCTCCATTGGCACGACACTGCAACACACCCTTATCATCCAAATCAGCTTTAAGATAATCAGGCCACGCTTTCATGGATGTCGAGGTGGTAAACTGTTCCAGCGTAATGGGGGTATTCCACACACGGGCACTGACTACCTGAACATCAGAGGTTGAGAGGGTGACATTCGGGAAGGTCTCCCACTGAATCAAATCTGTCAGGTGAGTGTTGACATCGACAATCGCTTCACCTTGTTGACGGGTATCATAATACCAAGAAGGCCGTTGCAATGGTTTGCCGGCCACCTGTTTGCAGAAGTGATGGACACTCTCTTTGGTTACGGCCGGATCATCCGGCGTCCCTTTCTCTTGGTCACCATAAACATTTTTGATTCGCGAAAGTTCACGCTGCAACACAGTCGTGATCTCATAGCGCTCAGTCATAATGTCATACAACATGACGCCCTTACGCTCGGCAACCGCAAAGGCCTCTTTGAGCATTTCAAAATCTTTGGGCGTGATGGCCATGGGCTTATCTGCCAGCACATGATAACCCGCTTGTACACTTTTAAGGATATACTCGGTTTTACGCGCATTTTTCCCAGCCAGAATAACCACATTGCCTGATTTATCCTGCAACATCTTTTCAAGGAAATCTTCGCCTGTGTAAACCACTGACTCCCATTGGGTCGGTTGATTCTCTCGTGTGTTAAAGCTGTTGATGCGATCGAGATGCATCTTTAGATCTGGGCTTTCAGGAGCATAAATATGGACCTTGGGCGAAACGCCGGGATACATCCGGTTTTGCACGAGTGCGGCATGAAAATGACCAGGGTCTAATGTGATCAATTTGGTTATCTCGGGTTGATTACACGAACAAACAGAGTGTTGAGGATTCTGACATCCCCCAAATAAAACCGCTGCTCCGGTACACAAAATCATGGTTGTTTTCATTCTCATTCTCCTGATGATTCATTGCAAATTAATGGAATTGCGGCTAACGCGCAAGAATTTTTGTGTCGTTTTAAAGGAGTATCACTTGGTACTGGCGTCTGAAAAATAGACTCAATTTGTGACAAAATGACTCTTTTGATAGAGTTAAATCGTGACAATAAGTTACATTACAAACGCTTAAAGAATTACAAGTTACATATCATAAGATGCTCAAATAGAAGTAGATACGATAAGATAATGGGTTATTTTAACTCGTTGGCATAGTGTATGCATTAAGTAAAGAGCAAACGGTTTAAGTGCCGGACTGCAAAGCATATTGATTGAAAGGAAAGGAGAACGAAATGAGAGCTTATTTGAACACCACAAACAACCCGTGGCGAGTTTTTGACGAGTTGATGGGAGGGGATTTTCCTTATGATCTCTTCAACTCCATGTGGCGTGCCCGTTCGGGCGGCTTCCCGCGTGTGAACGTATGGGAAGGTGAGAAGGGGTTAATTCTGGAGGCTGAAATTCCAGGTGTTGATCCTGACAAGCTTGACATTGCTGTTGATGCAAATGTGTTGACGCTGAAAGGTAAACGCGGTCAGGAGGAGGGAGAGGCGCAGGAGTTTCAGCGGAGTTTTAATCTGCCCTTCGAACTTGATCGGGATGCCATTAAGGCGGTTGCCAAGAACGGAATCTTGACTGTAACGATTCCTCGTAAGGTTGCCGTTGAGAAACGTCGGATTGAAATTGAGAGACAGTAAAGGGAAAGGAGACTATCATGAGCTTAATCAATCGTGACAAAAGTGATGCCCGTAAAGACAATCTATTGGAGGTGACACCCGTCAACCGAATTACGGAGAATGCTGATGCGTTCACCCTGACACTGGAGTTGCCGGGTGTTCTCGAGAAAGAGGTTGATGTGTCGCTGGAGGATCGCACGTTGACGGTCAATGCCGTTAATGGACTTGAGGAACACAAGGGGTACACCTTGGCCCTCAATGAAATTCCGGCTGTGCGCTATCGTGCGGCATTTGAATTGCCGGAACGTATTGACACGGCGATGCTCAAGGCCACGTGTAAAGGTGGTCTGCTGGTGATGACCTTGCCGAAACGTGAAGAGGTCAAACCGCGGCGTATCGCGATCTCAGCAGGTTAAGGTGAGTTATGCCACACCGAGCGGATACCGCGATGACTGTGACTGTGTCATGGCGTTGGCGCTCGGTGTGTTGGGCTTTCATCTGAGTTTCCGTTTCTTCACTAACCCCATGAAATGTGCGGGTTCTCGAAGATATTCGCATCTGGCACGGAGCTCGGGAAGGTTCTCGTCCGTGACTACCAGAGCCTCAGCGGGGTATTCTTTGCCAGCGTGCGTGAGCGCATCCTGAATAGACAGTCCGTTGCTCATTGCTGTCACAACAGCACCGTCGAATGCAACTTCCGCAAAGCGTGAAACAGAGATGGGTTTTTGTTCTTTGCTCGCCTTGTATAATCGACATGAATATGTAATTATTTGAAATTCATGCAAGACAAGACCATGGTCGATGCCTAGGTTTCGTAGTGGAAGTTAAAAGGGCGATTGATCGAGCAAAAATGGAACTGACGTTATGCGGGATTTTGCAAAGAGCGTATTGAATTACTTTGCTGCGTTCAGTGAAACGCGGTTTCGATTTAATAAGCGGTTGTCTTACGAATGGGCAGATGATGTCAGCACTCTGGATCTGTCCGTCTTCCCCGCGTTTGAGCAAGAACTTCTTAACGCCGTTGCTGCGGGCGCACCGTTCAGTCTAAGCGTGTCACCCGGTCGCCATTGCGTGATTCTTGATCCCGAAAAGGTGCGGGCTCACATGCTTGGGATTGTTCGCGATAAACTTGATGCAGCAGCGCTTGAAGCACACGTAGTCGAAGTTAGACAACGCTTGGAGGAAGCCCTTCTGGAAGACGAGCGGGACGGCATAGAGAAACGAGCGGTTAATGAAGGGCTCCGGCAGTACAACCTTGCCTTGCGTCAGGCTGTCCAGGATGGGCTCGTAAAGCTCCAGAATGACCGCATTGAGGAATTACGGGGTGAATTCGGCTTCAAACAGGTGCCTCCTTCGACCTTCAATTCGCAAAGGGAGGTTCAACGACTCTATGACGATTTGAACGGCAAGATACGCAACCGGGCCGAAACTGACGGTTACGTGGACGAGGTATATCAATACCTGAACGAGCAATCGTTCAACTACGTGATCTACGACTTGTATTTGGGGTTGCGTCAATTCCTTCAGTTCGTGGGTACCCAGACGATCCATGTGTTCTTTCACGAAATGGTGAGCGATGGCGGGCCGCGCTATCCGCTATTCACCGTAGAAGTGATGGGAACGGATGGCGATGAGGCCATCTCCATCAAAACGGTCCGCGATGTCATCATGTTGAACACGCCAGCGGTGAACAGCTTCGAATTCGATACCGTTCTCACCACGCCACGCGCATGCCGATTTACCGAGTCAGCATCGCAACTGTCGGACGTTGAGCGCTTTATTCAGGCCAAGTTCAAGGTGCCTGAGAGCTTCGTGCTGTGCCCGCACTACCAGCCCTTGGTCGGCGATAAACTCCCTGACATCCGCTATCGCATCGGCCTACAGGCTGTGAAGGATGAGGATCGGCGCATCCTTGATTATTCGGAGCTGATCACAACTCTGGACGAAGGGGGCGGCAGGAAGTTCACCGATATGGTGTCACGCTACGTTGGCAGCAATGTGGTGAACACGGTAAACGAAGTGGACCGTCAATACAGTGAGCGGTATCCGCACGGTTCATCAGAACGCCTGGTGCCAAAACACCTTAACGTACCCCTCCAGCTTAACGAGATACAGCGCAAGATCTTGACTGCCGTTGAGAACCCAAAGAATGAAATCATTGTTGTCGATGGTCCTCCCGGCACGGGCAAGTCCTATACCATCACCGCTTTAGTCTACCTGGCAAGTCAGTTGGGAAAATCGGTGCTGGTGACGTCCCACAAGCGCCAAGCCCTAGATGTCATCGACCAGACATTGACAGAGCAGTTCAAACGCCTGCACCCACAAGCCAAACCTTCTGTCTTGCGGCTGGAGAAGGCCCGAGGGCCTGGGGGAATCAATAGCCTCCAGAACACGCTTTCCGTGCAGGCTATCAATGCAGCGCACCGCCGCGTCGGAAGCCTGCGACGTGACACCGTCGAGTCTGATCGGGAACGCATACGCGAACAGGTTTCAGACCAATATGCCGAATTCTGGCAACAGGCGGATATCTGTAAAGATCGGCAGGTGCTGACTCTCGCTTGGCTAACCGAACTGTCTCAGCTTTTAGGCGATGGTGCCGACAGCTCCGACCTCACGCCGCAACGGTTCCCAGCAAAGGAGATCCCTGCTGCAGAGTCGCTTCACAGGCTGTTTAACTCCGTTACTTCAGATGTGCCAAGCCTAAGCCTCGAATCTCTGGCCGCGCTCTTCGATGTCCGCAACGAGATCCCCAACGTTCTCAAACAATGCGACGCCCTGAATGGCCTGTCAGCGGCCATACCTGATGCCTACGTGGCAAAGGTTTCCGCTGTGCCCCGCGAGATTGCCACATTCAGTGAGATTGCACAGCGTTTGGCCGCATGCATGGAAGCTGAAGCTAAACCGTCGTCTCTGCAGGTCGAAGCGCTTGCAATTGATGCGCCATCTGACATTTTGGGAGAACTACGCTGTGGATACAGCGAAACCGAAGCCGCACTTGGTATGGTCACTGAACTTGCCAAACTTCAGAGCAAACTGCTTGGTGCCTTACGGCATAGGAAGCAACAGGCGGCGGTCCATAATCAGCTCACGTCAGAACACGCGCACATAGCCGGCCTTGTTGCCGAACAGGGTGCTGCGTCCGTGCGCGATGCACTCACAACTCGTCTTGATGGCGTCAAGGCTCTCAAACAGGGTTTCCCGTTCCTCAACGATGACTATCTGATATCGGGCTACAGCCAATACGCTCCGCAAGCCTTGAAAACCGATGCGAAAGCACTATGCAGCTTGGCGTTCGCTCCGGTGGTCAAGGTCATCGAAAACATTGCCGAGAACCCGTTCGACAACATCACCTTTGCTGAAATGGCTGCCATGTGCAAGCACCTGATCTCGCTCAAGGAGTTTCTTGCGCTACGTGCCAGTGTCGAAACATTCGCTGGGCATGTCGGCATCAGTGTTGATGACTTGCCTCGTCTCTATGCGACGCTTAAGGCAGTTGCCGCCGCACTGAACGTGATCGCCAAGGAAGATGTTGCCGCTTTGACCACCGTCTTCGACACCTGCGGCGATATGCTTGTCGCGCTTGGCATCGAACGCACGGATCTTTCGACACTGTTCACGTTTGCGAGGGACTCTGAGCGCCGAAAGCATTTGGAAAAGTTTATAGAGTTGCACGGTCAGCTTTCCGCCCTGCCGAATCCCATCCCTCCCGAGCAGGCCAAAGTGGAGGCGTTCTTTGCCAAGACCCAACGCCTGCTGCAACGTGACGCTGACAACAGATTCTCGAACATGCTCAACTCGATGGGTGATGTTGCACGTCTGCAGACCGTGATCGACTCCGGGAAACGGATCAGTCTGGAGCAGGCCCGGGTGCTGCTGAGTAACCTGACATGCATTATCTCCGAACCGTCTCTCGTCTCGCAGCACTTCCCGATGGAACCGGATATGATCGACATCCTGATTATAGACGAGGCCTCCCAGGTGTCTATCGCCGAGTCGATCTCGCTGATGCTCCGTGCCAAGCAGACCATCGTTTTCGGTGACGAGCTTCAGTACGGGGCCGTTGGCGCCGTCAACGTGTCACAGCAATACTCGGAATACTACTTCAGGGATATCCTGACTGATTTTGCAAAAACCCAGAATGCAACGCTGTCGAACGAGGAACGGGATCGCTTGGCACAAGAGGCGTCAGCCAACCCCGGCGAGGAGGACGAGGAATCGAGCACGTTCATTCCCGTCTCACCAGGCACGCGTGAATGGCTCAAGACATTCAGCGTGCGTACATCAACCCTCGCATTTGCCAAGGCCTTGCAGAACTATTCCGCCTCGCTCAACACACATTTCCGCAGCTTCCCCGAGATCATCAGCTATTCCAACGATGTTTTCTACCGGCCCAGCCAGATTGAGCTCATCACCAACCGGATCAGGACGAAACCTATCGCCGAGGTGCTTCGTTTTCTGCCGGTAACAACAAACGGGCTTGCGGGCCGCAACATTAACCTCGACGAGATCGAAGCCATCCAGCACGACATCGAACGTGTTGTTGGCGATGGTTACAAAGGAACCATCGGTGTCATCTGTTCATTCAAGGAGCAAACCGCACGGATGGAGGAGATGTTCCGCCAGAACATGACCAGTCATCCCGATCTCGTCCGCAACCACAAGTTCAGCATCTGGTTTGTGGGCGACGTGCAAGGCGAGGAGCGGGATCTTGTCTACTACTCATTCGTGCAGGACAAGAAACAGGACAACGCGGACCTGCGCACCATCTACCCCACCGTTGGCGGCACGGCCGATGACATCCGAAAGCTGAAGATGCAGCGCCTCAACGTGGGCTTCAGTCGAGCCAAGGATGTCATGGTGTTCGTGCATAGCATGGACATCGGCGACTACAGCGATTCACGTCTCGGCGACGCGTTACGCCATTACGAGCAGATTCGCCAGGAATTCCGTCGCAACATCCCGAAGTATCGCGTGGATTTCCTGCTGACGAAGACGGACGGCGGCAAGGAGAAGTCACTCATCATCGAGTACGATGGTCTCGAATTTCACACGAAGAACCCCGAGGTTGTGACGGCCCAGAACTTTGATCAGGAATACCTGGAATACGACATTGAGCGCCAGGTTGAGCTGGAGAGCTATGGCTACGCCTTCCTGCGCATCAACAAGTTCTCGCTTGCCCCGACGGCGGCGTATTCAACACCGGTTGCCGTGTTGGATAGCTTGCTACGTGCAAGGATGAAGGATGTGTAAGCATGGATAAAAGAGACCTGACTGTATCAGCCGTTGATCGGCAGAACATCCTTAATAACCCGTATGCCGTTGCCGAGATCGAGAAGGCTGCCGGCATCTCGGGAATCGTCTTCGAGGGGAAGTCCGTCCTGCCCAAGGAACTGGTGGCAGCGTTCTTTGAGGTCACCCCCCGGACGATCGACACCTATATCGAGAAATTCGGCGAAGAACTGCGCCAAAACGGGTATGAAGTTATTCGCGGCAACCGCTTGAAAGAGTTGAAGTTACGCATTTCTGAGAATGATGTTGATGAAACAAACTTCGTGAACATCAAGGCCCCCCAGTTGGGCCTCTTCGATATGCGGGCTTTTCTCAATCTTGCCATGCTTTTAGCAGAGAGCGACAGGGCCCGTCTTCTCAGGCAGGCGATGCTCGACATTATGCTGGATACCATCAATGCCCGCACCGGTGGGGCCACTAAATATATTAACCAGCGTGAAGAGGAGTTCCTTGTTGCCTACTTTAAAGAGGAGGACTACCGTAAAGAGTTTACGGATGCGCTCCATGAGTGCGTGGCTATCCTTGATGCAATCAGTTTCACTGGCGC
>CAZSUM010000078.1:0-532 GCA_964610015.1 uncultured Lentisphaeraceae bacterium | reverse complement strand
CAATGCAATCTCGTGGGCATAAGAGGTGGTCAACTCAAATTTTAAGAAAAACGGAGTGACATCGTCGGCGATGTTCATTCCTCCATAAACACCGGTTATAATACCGATCAAGGTTATTCCTACCTGAACAGCCGAAAGAAAATTACCGGATAAAACGCTACTCTAACGAAAACTGCATGAGTTCTACGAACTGGAAGCGGCCAGGCGAGAGAATCATGACAACCACGAAAGACACGAAAGGACACGAAAGTGAGAATATTCATGCCAGACAAATCTCTTTTTCGTGCATGTTCGTACATTTCGTGGTTGAAAAAAGGAATCTGAGATGAAGAAGATTGATCTGACTGAAGAAGAGTTGCAGGCGCTGATGCAGTGCATCAACAACGGCGAGGCCGCCGTAGCGTTCGACCCCCGCTCTCTGGCAACGTACGTCTATCCCATAGAGTCCGCGGCGCCGGAGAGCGTGCGCCGCTGGGATGCCTTCTGGCGTCTCTGCAGCTTCTGCAACCGCAGAAGATCATCCAGCGAGTAA
>CAZSUM010000077.1:9552-10492 GCA_964610015.1 uncultured Lentisphaeraceae bacterium | reverse complement strand
CAACGATACCCATACGGGGTCATTGCTCCAACCGTTCGCCACGCTGGAGACGGCAAGGAATGCAGCCCGTCAGGCAGGAACAGGCCCACACACGATTGCCGTGCAACCCGGCGACTATTTTCTCGCTAAACCCCTCATCCTCGATGCTCAAGATAATAACCTCACCATCGAGGCGACCGTCACCAACGGCGCAGCTCCTATTCTTTACGGCGGTCAAGCAGTCACAGGGTGGACGCGCGACGGCGAAACTTTTTGGTCTGCGACACTGCCCGGCGTGAAAGAAGGCACCTGGGACTTTCGCGCGCTGGTTGTGAATGGCCGTCTGGCGCAACGCGCCATCTACCCTGCGACCAATACTTTTGACAACCTTGGCACGTGGGACCAGCCATTGCTACCGTGCGTAGCTGGGTTCTGGGAGCGTAAACCCACGCATGAAGAACTCACGACCATGCCCTACAAGCCCGAAGACCTCCCCGCCACACTGGACATCAAAAACGCGGAAGTGCGGATGTACCACATGTGGGCTGAGTCACTCGTGGGCGTCTCCAGTAACGACCTCCAACGCCACGCGCTCATCCTCTCATCCGCTCCCTCCTGGCCGCCCGGAGCCTGCAACCGCCGCAAGTACGTGATCTACAACACGCGTGAAGGCCTGACCCATCCAGGCCAATGGTATCTGGATCGTACAAACGGCAAACTGGTGTATTGGCCGCTACCAGACGAGGACATGACAAAAATCAAGATCATTGCACCAACCGTTGAACGAATCATTGCACTCATGGGCAACGATCAGAAACCAGTTGTAAACATCACCCTTCGCAACCTGTCATTCCAAGCGACCACGCCACCACTCAAATCCGCAAGTTTCGGTGCAAGTGCCTTCGATGGAGCCGTTCACATCATCTGTGCCAACGCCTGTACACTTGAAAAGCTCGAGATC
>CAZSUM010000077.1:0-9542 GCA_964610015.1 uncultured Lentisphaeraceae bacterium | reverse complement strand
ACGTGGGCGGTGTAGGACTCAGCGCCACCCGACTGAACGGATGTCGTATTGAAAATTGTCAGGTACACCACATTGGTGCCTGCGGTATAAAAATCGATGGCAACAACACCCTCATCGCAAGCAACCATATTCATCACCTCGGCATCTATTATCCGAGCGCGGCGGCTTGCAAGTTGAACGGCAACAAAATGCACATCTACCGCAACGAAATTCACGATTCGCCCTACTCCGGCATCATTGGTGGCGGCAAAGAGTGTCTCTACGAGGAGAACCTGATTTACCGTGTGATGCGTGAGTTGCACGATGGTGCGGCAATCTACGGCAACATGGACACCTGTACGATTCGCGGCAACATCGTGCGGGACGTGGTCGAGGTCGGTTCTGGGTTTGGTGCCTCAGCCTACTATCTCGACGAGGGCGCGAAAGACTGCATCATCGAGCGCAATGTGGCGATCGGCGTACCCATGCCGACCCACAACCATATTACTCGGAACATTACGGTACGCGACAATGTCTTCATTGCGGAGGGCGACATGACCGTCTCATTTCAGCGCTCGGTTGGCTGCTCGTTTGAGAACAACACGCTCTTCGTTCCCGGCACCCTCAACCTTCGCCAACAGAACGGCATCAAGTCGTGGAAGGGCAACGTGATCTACCGTGGCGGCCTTGGCAAGAACGGCCAACCGCAGGCTTTCACCATCTGCGACTCTGTACCGGCTCCGCCGCCGCCCAACCGCAAAACAGGCTCAGTTGTGGTCGAGCGCACGGCAACCGCACCGATCATCGATGGCGAAATCAAGAGTGGCGAGTGGCCGGGCAAGCTTCTGATGCTTGATCGTGAGCCCTCCCGTTACTCTGTGGGGGGCTCGCCCACGCTCGTGAAGTTCGCCTATGACGACCAATACCTATACGTGTCGGCCAACGTCACGCTGTTCGGTCCCGCTAAGGTCAGTACCAATTCGGTCTGGGGTAAAGACGATGGTGTGGAGATCTGCATTGCGGGCAAGACGGATAAAGGCCAACCGACAACCTTCGTCATCCGTGGGTTTGCCGGCGGCGTGCTGCAAAGCGCCGTCGATGCGGGTGCGCCCGTGGATATCACCGCCCGCCTCAGCCGTGAGACACGCTTCGCTGTCAAAGCCTCCGGCAGTCCCCATAGCGGACTTTTTGGTAGAGGGTGGCAAGGCGAATGGGCTATCCCGCTTGCGGCGCTCGGCCTGAAACCAGAGCTGGGCTTAACGGTTGGCTTCAACATGGCGGCCTACTACAGCGAGTTCAGTGAGTGGCACTGTTGGGAAGGAACACAAGCCGAAAATTGGCGTCTCGACCAAGCCGGAACACTCCGCTTTAAGTGAGTGCCTGAGTTCATGAGTGCGTTCATGCGTTAGCGAAAGAAACAGATTAAACGGACCCTAGGAGAAATCCCAGGGTTTGTTCTTTTGTAAAATCGGGATGGAATGCGTCCCTACCACATGGATGGCGGAGGCAATGAGATTCTACGATGTTTCGGACGCCTCGACACCTCTGCCGTAGTTTCGAAGTCATCATGTTTTAAGAATTGCGCCGCGCAAACCGCTGCCGCCAAAGGGAAAAGGCAACCAGGATCACGGCCAATACAAGTAGAAACAATGCCGTGGGGCGCTGTATAAATAATGACATCTTTCCTCCGCCAAGCACGAGGGCTCGACGTAAGTTAGTCTCAGCCATGGTTCCGAGGATGAGTGCCAATAGAAACGGTGCAGCAGGGAATCCGGCTCGACGCATACCCACGCCAAGTAGCCCAAATCCCATCGCGATCCAACAGTCGACTAAGTTGGCACGTAGCGCATACGCTCCCATCAACGAGAGTAACAAGATCCCGGTTTGAAGAAAGCGGCGGTCGATACGTAGGGCGCCCAACACCATGCGGGAGGTGGTCAATGCTACGCAAAAGACCAAAAGATGCGCGCACAGCATAAGACCAAGGATGGCGTAAGCCAGTGGCGCATGCTGACGAAAAAGCAGGGGTCCAGGTTGCAAACCGTGTAGCACAAAAGCCCCGATCATCACCGCCGTGACCGAATCACCAGGAATACCGAGTGACAGCAAAGGAATCATCGCTCCCGAAGTAGCGGCTGTCTTTCCAGACTCGGCGGCAGCAATGCCCTTGATCTCGCCCGCACCATAGGTGTCAGATGACCCCGCTTGCTGACAAGCAATGCTGTAGCTAAGAAAGGCAGCAATGTCGGCACCGGCACCGGGAGCAGCGCCGACAAACGTACCCAATAGAGACGATTTAAGGATGGTCCACCAACAGCGGCGCATGTCACTGCGGTGCGGCAATTGAAAGAGCCGCATGTGCTGCCGTGGCAAAGTTCGCACGGTTGCCTCCTCACGGCTAAAGACTTCAGCGATGGCAAAGAGCCCAATGAGCACCGGAATGAAGGGCAATCCCTCCATAAGGCTGACACTCCCAAAGAGAAATCGCGGATAGCCCGAGACGGGGTCCATTCCAATCGTCGCACAAAGCAATCCGGCTAACGTTATCATTGCGCCCTTAAGAAGCGAATCCCCCGCAAGCGCGGTTATTAGCGAGAGCCCCAATACAGCGAGGGAAAAGAACTCGGCTGAACCAAAACCGAGCGCGAAGCGAGAGATCTGCGGCGTGAGGAAGATCAGAAGCAGGGTGCCTAACACGCCACCACACAAAGCCGACCAAGCAGAACAAGCGAGCGCACGTCCAGCCTCACCGCGCATCATCAAGGGATAGCCGTCAAGCAGGGTAGCCGCCGAAGCGGGCGTGCCCGGGGTCTTGAAGAGCACGGCAGGGATCGTGCCCCCGTAGATCGCACCACAATAGACCCCAAGGAGCAGACCAAGGGCGGGCATGAGTTCTAGATCAAAGGTGAACGGCACAAGCAACGCGACACCCATGGTGGCAGAAAGCCCCGGAATCGCACCAATGACCATACCCGCTACCACACCGGCAAACAGCAACAGCCAGACGGTTGGCGCAAAGAGTAACAGAGCAGATTGAGTGACGAGGTCTGTCATTAGCCAATCCATCCTTTTGGAAGCGGCACGTTCATCAGGGTTTCAAAAACAACTACAAGCACATACGCAAAGATAAATCCAGCGGCCAAAGCCCGCGCAAGATTTCGCAGACCAAGAGCCATCAGCACGGCAGCGGAGTACAGAGCCGTTGACGAAACAAAACCGAGGTATGGCAGTACCAGCAGATAGGTAGCGGTGAACCCACCCAGCACCAACAAACGGCGAAAATCCAAACCCTCTTGTGGAACAGAGTGTTCAGTTGGATCTTTCACTGAACGCACCAGCGCGAGTAGCGAGAGCCCCGCAAGCGCTGCGCTCAAAAAAAGCGGGAAGGTTTGTGGCCCAGAAGGTGCGCCAGCATAAGAGGGGAACCGCCAAGCCGTTACCCACGCCCCCAACGCGGTGCCCCCCGCAAGGACATAAGCAAAGCGTTCAGTAGAACAGGAGAAGTTCATTGCTGTAACCCCAAACGCTGCATGGTTTGCGCCACTTCTTTGGCATCATGCCGAAGCATGGCCTTAAAGTGCTCACCGTCTAGCACGTGCAGATTCATGCCAGAGCGTCCTGCAAAATCACGAAGCGCCTCGGATTTTGCCGCATCACGAAAGACTTGATTCAACCGCTGCCGCACTTGGTCAGGAACGCCTTGCGGCACGGCCAAGCCTCGCCACGTACCAAAGACAAGATCCACCCCCTGTTCGCGACACGTCAAAACGTTGGGCACACTGGGCAAGCGCTCTGGGCTCATAACCGCCAATAGCTTCAATTGACCCGAGTCAATAAAGCTTTTAAGCTCAGAGGGACTAGCCACGACCGCATCAACATGGCCTCCAAGTAACGCTGTAATGGATTGCGAAGACCCATTGAAGGGAACATGCGTGACGCACGCACCCGTTCGCTCAGCCAACAACGCCGCAGAGAGGTGCCAGACCGCACCAGCGCCAGAGTTCCCCACGCTTTGAGGCTGGCCCTGACACGAGCATGTGACAAAATCCTGAAGTGTTTGAGCAGGATGGTCCGGACGTACAGCAAGTGCCGCTGGATCCATATTCAACAGCATCAGTAAGTCGAAATCCTCAAACGTAAAGGGCACAAACCCCTGTACAGGCAGAGAGAGTAGTTCAAAGGTCACCATCAAAAGCGTGTGACCATCCGCCGGAGCGAGCTGACCAGCAGCAAAACCGATCGCACCACCCCCACCCGTAAGATTACTGACCAGTACGGGCTTACTCAGCGCCGGCTCAGTCTCGCGCGCCAAGACACGACAGAGCAGATCCGTACCGCCACCGGGAGCATAGGGGCAAATCAGGTTGACGGGACGCTCCGGAAAAATCCGACCCCTCGCTTGCCTTCGCACATTCATTCCTACCAAGACCGCGACAGAAAGCGCAATCACAGTCCAAGCCGCAAGATCTATGGTGCATTCTCGTGTCATTCGTATCAACAGGTCTTTATAGGATTTCTTATCAATCAGTCGTTTTTCCAGAGTTTCGTCATTGTGCCCCATGACCTCTTTTGTAGCAACTTTAAAAATGGCTGAGAAGCCAAAACGCTTCAAGTTACCAGCGTGTAAGAAACTTTTTTTGCTCTTTCACCCATACGCTTGGAGTGATAATCTGGTGTTCTTCATGGCCAAAAAAACAAGGACTTTTTATCGAACGTTGCGTCGACCTCTCGAATGGGGTGCCGTGTGTTTGGGACTTTTGATTATTCCCAGACTCACGTTGCCTCAGCTTTTTCGTCTTTCTATTTGGGTGGCTGATGTCACCTATGCTTTAGATCATCGTGGTAAAGCAATCGCACGTGCAAATTTGGTCTTGATGTTTGGCCAACGAATGACCCCATACCGTGCGCGATTGATTACAAGGCGATCGTACCGCAACATGGCACGCGTGCTCGTCAATATTTTCTGGTTATCGCGCTCATGTTCGGCGCGCGAACGTGTGCTTGATCAGGTCTCTTTTGCGCCACATGTTCTTGAAACAGTCAAGGAGCTTGCTCCTTGCATTATGGTCAGCGCACATTTGGGGAACTGGGAAATTCTTTCACAGGCCTCTGTGGTGCATGGGTTCCCCGTAGTCTCTGTTGCCAAGGATATTGGCTCTCCCCGAATGACGGAAAAACTGATTCGTCTCCGATCAACGATTGGTCAAGAGATCGTCACTGCGGAGGGTGCCCTGCGGAAGTTGATCAAAGCGTTGAAAGAGAGTAAATCAATTGGCTTATTGATTGATCAGCATACCCACACTCGGGATGGGGGCACTTGGGTCTCGTTCTTCGGTGTTGCGGCAGGCATCTCGCTGGCTCCCGCGATGCTCGCACTCAAGCTTAGCCGTCCGATTTTATTCGCTTGGTCGCGCCCGCTCCATGATGGACGCTACCGTGTCGAATCTGGGGGCACCTTTTTCCCTGATCCGCAAAGCGATGCCCAGACGCTTACACAGCAAATCGCTACGGCCTTTGAGCAGGTCATCCGTCGACACCCCTCTTTCTGGTGCCTAAACTATCGTCGTTGGCGCTATATCAAAGCCGGTGAAGATGCCACGCGCTATCCCTTTTACGCCCGTCCTCAACGGAATCGCTAATTAACCGAGACTCATGATCCACTCCTCCACATCTGCACGTGCGTGGCGGCAGCTGCTAGCCCTCACCTTCACACATGCCATTGCCGACACCTATGTCGGAATCATTGCGCCCATTCTGATTCCCATGCGTGATCGTTATGGCCTTCCACTCTCTGGCCTGATCTTTATTGCATCGCTTCTGGGATTCTCTTCCAATATCTTTCAAATCCCGGTAGGACATTTGCGGGCAACGTGGCGCTCACCCATCCTCATCGTTATGGGTGTTTTGCTGGCAGGTCTGACTGTTTTGATCCCCACGCTGCCGGTGACGGCCTTGAGTCCCGTCTGGATGTCGCTCCTCGCTTTACTCGCTGGATTCGGCGTAGCAACAGTTCATCCCGAAGGTCTAAGGGCCCTGCATGGCATCCACCATATCTCCTCGTCCCTCACAACTGCGATCTTTATGGTCTCGGGATTCATGGGGTTTGCCGGTGGCGCACTACTTTCAGCGACGCTGACCGATTGCTTTGGTCTCAACAGTCTGCGCTGGCTCTATTTAGCTGCACCGATCGCCGCAGTTGTCATCTCCGTCTGCGGCCTACGTTTACCCATCGAGACGCCTGTGTCGCAAGTGGCAGCCCCCCCACCTACACGCCCCGAAAATATTCCAGGTCTTGCTTTTGGTCCGCTCTTTTTGATGGCAGCCATCCTCGCCACCTGTTCACAGATCCAAGCCACACTGCTACCGTCTTATCTGCACGAGGAAGCTGGTTATTCGCTCTCTTTCAGTGGACTCTCTTTTACCCTATTCGGGGTTGGCGGCACCGTTGGCGCAATCCTGTGGGGCCTGCTTGCACCACGGTTCGGCCATCTTCGCATTCTCCTGTTCTCATCCCTTGTAGGAGCACCGCTAACCGCAATCTACCTGTTTTGCGCACCCTACAGCACAGCCGCCGCATGGCTTTTGATCCTGACCGGATTCATCGTTTATACTGGCTTTCCGCTCTGTATCACTCTTGCCCGCTATGCTGACTCTCGCCTGCGCTTTGGCACGCGAATGGGTCTAGCGAGTGGCGGCAGTTGGGCCATTGCCGCTATCGCGCTCTGGATTTTGGGCCCCCTGACGCCCCACACGGGCATCGGCCCCCTGCTCAATCTTATTTGGATCGGCTACCTCGGAACCGCAGGGCTGACTTGGCACTTGATGCGTCATTCTCACCGCTGATTCCCGTGGGACTAAAAAAAACGAGCTCGCTCAAAGCGAACCCGTTTTTTTTACACACGCTTTCAAACTCCAAACAGTGTGTCTTACGCACGACCTTTGGATTTAAGAAAGGCATAACAGCCACGAATCTTATCCAAGGTGTTCGGGTCCGCCTCGCTTTCAACAATGTACCATTCGGTCACATCTTTTTCGGCAACCGCAAAGACATCATCCCATGCGACCCCTTGCTTGCCTTCAGGGACCTGCCCGAGAATGCCAGGACCCGGGTAAATCTCCTTCGCATGCATCGTGCGGCAACGATTCGGAAAGCGCTTCAACCAGGCAACCGGATCCTCACCGGCTGAAACCACATGGCCAACATCCATTTGTTGACAGACCATCGGGGATGCGTTGCTGTAAAAGATCTCCCACTTGCACTTGCCATCGAACTTATCCTTAAACTCATGCTGATGGTTGTGATAGCCCACATACATCCCCGCAGCCTTGGCAGTCACGGCTGCCTCTGAAAACAGCTTGGCTAAATCGACCCACCCCTGTGCATCTTTGGCATTCATGCCCGGCACCATCAGATACTTATTGCCAATCTCTTGATTGAAGGCAATCGTCTGCGCGATCCCAGCGGGCTTAATACTGTCCACCCCGGTATGGGTTCCACAGCTAACCAGACCCGTATCATCCAGAATCTGCTTCAGTTCTTTGGCACTCTTGCCATAATAACCAGCAAATTCAACCCCTTCATACCCCATCTCTTTGATTGCCTTCAGCGTACCTACAAAATCTTTGCTGCAAAGCTCGCGCACAGAGTAAAGCTGAACGCCTGTTCGAATCTTACGTGATTTACCAACCATGGCACCCGCCTGCACCAAACGCGGTGAGGCTGAAACGACGAGCCCGGCTGTGCTCGCTTTTAAAAAATTACGACGAGAAAATCGCATCATATGAATAACCCCTTTTCTAATATACCCCCAGTTCCAAACCGGAACATCGGCATAACAAAGTTGTATCAAAACCAAGTTGCCTTACGCAACCTTTGACCTCTGATCATACCTCTTGGGCGCCTCTGCGCTTGAGTGACCCAAGATGCCCTCACACGAAATAGGAGTCCTACGCGGCAGGGGCATCCGCTCGCCCTGCCTTTTTACACCCCCCCCCGTGTGTACCGCTTAATCCAACGGCGGCGTATGAATAACAAACTCACGAATCCCCAACGAGCCGCCTTGCGGTACGAGGGTTAGGGTATGTGAGGTGTTCGAGCACCCTTGCATCAGCACTGTCCGCGTCGCTGTCGCTTGCGGGGTATATGTTGCGGTAAACTGTGGGTACGCCTGCCAAGTCACTTGAAATCCTTCCGGCAACGTCGCCTTCTTATACGACAGCGTCCAAGGAATCCGCCAATCCATGGGCTCAATAATCACGCGTCCAGACTTGGACACAAAACGCTCGGTATTCCAGCCTTCTCCATCTTCCCCCGTCTTTGAACCCACAACTTTAAAGTGAATCTTAGTGCCATCCGGTGTGGAGTCTGGCAGACAGGTGAGCGTCCAAACTTCTTCCAACAGCGGCGTGTTAAACGCAATATTATTGATTGCTGGCATCCAGATCTTTGCAGGGCCATTGCTTGGACGTTTAATCGCCCAGAGGGCTTTGTCATTAGCCATGGGCTTGCCATCAAGCAACACCTGCGCTTGGGCCCCAGCCTTACCGGTTCCATCTGAAACGGCAACAACGCGGTTGCCAGTAAACCGAATCGTCAGACGATTATCCGCGCCTTTCTCAACGGCAGGATCATTAATATCCACTGTCTTAATCGTACCGGAAAACGTTGGGTTGTTACCTAATTCAGGGGCGTACACCAACTCCTCGGAAATAAACTTCGCGTACAAATCGCAACCCTCTGGTTTGAGATGCACCGAATCGCGGAGGAGATTAGTGGACGACATGTTGTTGGCAATCAGATAGTCACACCATTTTTTGCGCAGATGGATTTTCAGGCAGTGATACTGATCCGCCACCTCCAAGATTTTGGTGCACCGGTCATCAAGCTTGGCATTCAACGCATCAGGCTTCTCCTGTGAATTAAGATGGCTCGTCCAGAGCACAATTTCTGCCGACGTCCGTTCACGCACACGTTTGACGATCTCTTCATACTTGTCCACAGGCCCATAAACATGGAAAAACAGCAGATCTGGATACCACGTATACAGATCGTGATCCGCTGTGCGAATCAATGACGGCGACGTGTATCCACCAATCGCTGCGTTAAGAAACTCAAAATGAACCGCAGGATAACGCTCTTGCAACTGCGTCTGAACCGTACGTGTCCATCCCTGAGCCACAATCGATTGACCATAAAACATCACGCGCACATGCGTCGGATGCTCAGCCGTAGCTTGTTCTAAACTGGTCATAGTTCGCTGAATATACGCACTCGATGGATTCCCCGCTGTCGCGCTCAACACGCAACTGAATACGGCTCCCAGCCAAAAGATCATTCGTTTCATAAGTCCCTTTGTCAGTTATTTATTGATATCGAAGTATCATAATCTGTTCATCACCTTTTCGCAAGTTGCGGAAACGGCTTGTACGTCTCAACAGGGGTATGCTACTTTCTTGCTTTTCCGACAGATGACGTTGCTGCGCTCAAACTCGGCAACACATCTGAATCGGGGGCGAGTGGTGAAATTGGCAGACACGCAAGACTTAGGATCTTGTGCCGCAAG
>CAZSUM010000076.1:7446-10499 GCA_964610015.1 uncultured Lentisphaeraceae bacterium | reverse complement strand
CTTCCCCATGGTCGATCAGATGATGTCGCGTTTCCAAATGGCACGCGACCATTACGTGGCCGCGTCGCTCTGCCAGGGACGTATCGAACGAGCAGGCGCCGTGCCCTATTCGGATCTTGCCTTATTCCGTGAGACCGACGTTCAAATCGACGATTTCGGCAACGCATCCGCGCCTGGCGGACGGTTCAGACGAACGACGGTGGTGACGGTGAACACGCCTACGACCAACATGACCCTCATGCAGGTCCGGACGGACATTTGCATCTGTTCACGTTGGGGGTGGCGCAAGGTGTTCCATCCGATCAGGGGCGAAAAATATAACTGCCATTTTACGGAGGAGCATGAAAAGATGGAGTTCCTCTTCACCGAGTATCTGAAATGAGGTTCGTCATGCGTAAAGGGTTCACATTGCTGGAAACAGTTTTTGCGATCGCGGTTTTCGGACTGGTGATTAGCATGACTATGGGCTCGTGGTTGCTTTTCATGACTAAGTCAAACCGCGTGAATACGCAGGCCTCACTGGATATGGACGTGCGCAGGGTGATCGAACGGTTCCGCAACGAAATGCGTGGGACGGCACGCGAGTCGATCATTTTCTATCCGGTAAGCCAGGAGCCCTATCAGGCCGTGGGGTTCGCCTTGACGGGTTCGAGTGCGGACGGTCTGGTGCAAATGACCGAAAACGGTTCGAACATTCTCTGGCAGCAGTCAGTGGTGTACCACGTTTGGAACCAGTCTCCACACCAGATGAGACGAACGGTTTTTTCCAACCGGAACCTTGATGCCTCGTATGAGGACCGGTACAATCAGATTGCCTCCGTGGTCAATACGGGAAAGGGGGACGACGCCTGCCTTGTTGGAGAGAGCGCGCAAACGATGGTGATGTTCGAGAACCTCTTCACCGGCAAGCTTTGGCATGCGGAAGCGAAATTCGACGGATACGCGCCCACTGCCAACACGCGTGAAAGGATCAATTTCGGCAGTCTGTCGCTTGGACCGGGCACCCACACCGTCAGCTTCACAGTTAAGGACAAAAACGCCGCCTCGTCGGGCTATGCAGTACGACTGGACCGACTGGTAGCCAGCGTGAGCGGCTGGCCGCTGGAGGCAGAGCTGCGCACGACATCGGGCCTGAGTGCCGCGCCGTACATTGTGGGTCAGGGGCTCGCAGGTGCGGCCTACGGCCTCTCGTCCGCTTCGGCCTCCATCGGCGACACCCTTTCCGTCACCGTGATGAACGATGCCATTGAGGAGTGCGTGTTCATCGGCGAAGGGCGGAACGTGGTTTTCTCCAATACCGTTGTGAGGTTCGATGTGGATTGCCAGCCCTCCGGATTCTCAGAGGGCGTTTATGTGGCAAAACTGGACGGACAGTTCGGGTCGACGAAGAACTGGTCGTGCGCGGAGCAGACCGATTATTACCGCAATACGTATTATTACGCGACGAACTGCGTCATCCGTATCCCAGTCATGGCGGATCCCAACCGGACGGTAGATGGTGAACCGATTCGGTATGGTTTCAAGAAAGAGGGGTACGGACCGGTTTTCCAGCTTTACAAATCAACAAATAACGGAGGACTCGATCTGCAGAACCCAGCCTTTGCCGTGATTGATTCCCTCGAACTGCCGGAGTATAACAGCGATCTGCAGCCGAAGTTAGAGCTAACAGAGTTGATCCCGCTGGAGTTTTGGCAGGATGGTGTCAAGAAGGCGAATTGGGCCGCGTGCGCGAAACTGAAAACGCTGGAGCTGAGACCGTCCATTCTGGTTCCAATCCCGATGGGCAGCACGTTGATGCTTCAGTTCCAAGTTACGGTGGCGGCGTACAAAACCGACTGCTTCACCCGGTTCGATATGGCCCGGTTTGATGCGAAGGGACTCCTCCCTGGGTGTTGGGTGATACCCGGCGCGAATACCAACCTGTTGGGGGTCGCGAACTGGATGGGCGTTTCGGGGCTCGTCCGTCAGGACTTTGTGCCGACGCTCGAGAATATAGCGCTCAACTTTGCGGATTTCGGCGATTATATCTCGCATGTGTTCGACACCTGTAGCGAGGCGGGTGCGGCGAAGAGTTTGGAATGGGATGCGGACATTCCTTCGGGCGCGAGCCTGACGATGTATGCACGATCAGGGGACATGCTGACGGAGGACGGGTTCGGAATTGCCGACGCACCCGCATGGGAGAACGTCTCGGCCACTTCGAGCGGAGGAGCGTTCTCCGGGAACACGGGACGCTATGTGCAATTCCGTGCGGCGTTTGTGGCGCAGCCCGCCAGCCAGTATCCAGGGGGGGGCGGTCTAGGCAGCGCTGGTCCCTACCGAAGCGCGACGCCGAAACTGCGTCGTGCACAGTTTTCCTGGGAAGGGGAAGAGAAGTATGTGGAACTGACAGCGGATTTGCTGAAAAGTCCGGATTGCGGGATTTTCGAAGTGAAGGTGGACGACAAACCGCTGGTGCACGGTGTGACCATGGAAATGGAGATTTTCAAGGATGTGAGGACGCTAGGCGGCGTCAAAACGGAACGGTTGCGGTCGGCCATGACGGCGGAGGTGGAACCGCGCAATAGCGGCAAATAGGGGCAGACCTCTGGTCCAGCCCGTTGGAAAGGAAGTGCGTATGAAAAACCGGCAAAACGGTTCGGCAGTATTGGTCGTGTTGGGGGTCATCAGCATCGTGATGATCGTCTGCACCATGCTAGGGTCTTTTGCGACGCAACAGATGCGGTCTACGCAGATCACGCGGGAGATGCTTAAGGCGCGGCTGATTGCGGAGTCGGGATTGAACAAGGCGTACAACGTGATCAAAACCGACTTTTCCCGCGTCAAAGACTACACGGAGTCGTCGGCGTTCGGCGACGGAACCTATAGCGTCAAAGCGGTGGATTTTCAGGACGATGGTAGCGTGCAGCGGGCGCGGCTAGTGTCCGAGGGGGTTTGCGGGATCGGTCAGTCGGTGGTGTCGGCCGACATCGAGAACCGCCCAAAAGTTATTGGAGGGATTGACGATGACAATTATTTTTCACTCACCTATTATCTAATAAGTGGCGGAGATC
>CAZSUM010000076.1:6382-7436 GCA_964610015.1 uncultured Lentisphaeraceae bacterium | reverse complement strand
AGATCTGACGCTAACGGGTAATTTCGGAGCGCATATCACCACGGTCTTCTCGAACGGCGAGATTGACTTGAAAGGTAGCAGTGATGTTGAGGCCATGATTATCGCGGGTGCCAAGTCAATCAGTTGGAAAAAAATGCCAGCGAATGTTACTCTGGTCCCCGATCAGCCTGCGCAAGAGATCTTTACGGAGGAGCTCGCCGCTGCGGTACAGTCCTTAATTGCACATGCCAAGCAGAACGGGGCTGTTTATGATGATGCGTCTGATATTCCCGTGTCCCCTCCAGGCGGCGTAGCCTATTGTACGGGTACGGGTGCGGGGTGGCGCGGTGGAGGAACCGGCTGTTTTATTTTTGAAGGCGATTTCAGTGCAACCTACTCGCATCTGACCATAACAGCGGCGAACGACTACCCAGCGCTTATTGTGCTGAGTCCCAGCGATGTGAAGTTCTCCGCGTGGACCGAAATTCACGGGGCAGTGATTCTTCCCAATTCGAGCCTTAAGATTACGGGTCATGCCGAACTTTATGGTCCCCTCATTATAGGACAGACCATCAAAGGTACTGGGACGGCCGATCTTTACGAGGGAGACGGGCAGGGATTTAGCCTGCCCTCTACTCAAGAGGTGACAGACAACGTGGTGGTCACCGCGTGGCATTGAGCACGCTTGAATATTCTTAAACAGATTTAATGCCCATGCTGCAGAACAAGGAAGTTAAGACTTCATGTGTCCCGCAGGTTGTTATTGCTTCACAGAGTTGCCTTGAAAAACAGGGTATCGTCATTCTCATTGATTAAAGGGCAAAGTGATGGATACCAGTGACAACTGGTTAAATGATGGAGGGGAGTGTCGGTCATCGCCCTATGAATCAAACAACAACATGGGAGTTTATCGTCGCCTATTGTAAAGCGACGATGCAACGACGCCTCAACCCCGATGGGACATTAAACGATGTGGATATTTCTCAAGGTTGGATGGGGGCTCATTACGATTTAGCAAAGGGCGGTCAGCAGCTTCTTGAGATCTGCTTTCATCTTTGTGGCAAACGTTTGGTAC
>CAZSUM010000076.1:0-6372 GCA_964610015.1 uncultured Lentisphaeraceae bacterium | reverse complement strand
CGCCCTTTTTTCATAACCCTCTTTTTCGACAGGCGGCATGCCTTACAGGCGGCATGCCTTAGTAGGTGCTAACGACTTCTTACCACATTTCCTTGTTAGAGTATTAAACTTCGCTTGTATTTCTTCAAGTCCTGCATGGAGGTGTCGCAGTCCGTCCTCTCCATTGTTCTCACAGGCTTCGTGGTTGCCACATCATGGTACAACGTTGTTTCAAAAAGCAAAAAAGATGCGGCGATGAAGCTCCTGAGAAGACTGAAACTCAGCAAACATGCGGGGTCGAGGACTCCCAAAACGCCTGTTTGCGCCTTTTTAAGAATCGTTATATAATTAAAACGTAAGTGATTCTTTATTCTCGCTCCATGGAGCCTGATAAGATGAAAATAAAAAGACTTCCGACTCTGCTTTGTTTACTTAGCGTTGTGTGTGTGACGCTCGCCCAAACGCCCCTGCGCTCCGCAACGGAGCCCGCTTACCCTCCGTTTTCCATGGTCACGCCAGAGGGGGCGGCAGACGGATTTGCGGTTGACCTGCTGAAAGCGGCTACAAAGGCCATGGGCCTTGACGTCACGTTTACTACCGCTCCGTGGCATCAAATCAAAAGCCAATTGGCATCCGGCGAGCTGGATGTGCTTCCGCTGGTGGGGCGCACGCCGGAGCGGGAAACGCTTTACGACTTTACGGTTCCTTACCTGACGTTGCACGGGGCCCTGTTTGTCCGCGACGATGAATCTGAAATTCGCAGCCTGATCGATCTGTCTGGGAAACGAATTGCGGTGATGAAAGGGGATAACGCCGAGGAGTATATGCTGCGCTCAAACCTGTCGGATGACATTGTGAGTACCACAACCTTCGAAGAGGCCTTCCGAATGCTCGCCGCAGGTGAAGCCGACGCCGTGATTGCGCAAAAATTAATGGGCGTCTCTCTGCTCAAACAACTCGGCCTCCGCACGATCAAAGTCGTCGGACGCCCCAATGAAGAGTTTAAGCAGGATTTCTGCTTTGCCGTAAAAAAGGGTAACGCGGAACTGCTCGCCAGACTCAACGAGGGCCTAGCATTAGTTGTGGCCGACGGGACACAGCGCGCCCTCATGAACAAATGGCTGGGCGTAAGCGAAACCAGCACGGCTCGCTCACGCGTTCTGATTTATGGAGACGACTGGGCCTATCCGCCGTATGCGTTTCTCGACAAACTGGGGCGGCCGTCCGGTTTTCACATTGAACTGCTTCGTGCGGTTTCAGCAAAAAACGGCATCGATGTGGCCTTCCAGCTTGAACGGTGGAGCGAAGTCCGCCGCAAAATGTCAAACGGCGAGCTGGATATCACCAGCATGTTCTATACGCCTCAACGGGATCGGCTCGTCGAGTTCTCGTTGCCGCACTCGGTAATGTATGCAGCTGTGTTCACCCGAACCGGAGCCCCGCCTTATCAAACCGTCGACGATTTGCAAGGGTGCCGCATCGCAGTTCAAAACGGCGACCGGCTGCATGAATATGCACTGGCGCAGGGCTGGGGCGAAACGCTGAGCGTCACAGCAAACCTGGAAGAGTCGATGGCTCTGTTGGCAAATGGCAACGTGGACTTTGCCCTATGCTATCACATCCCTGGGCTTCACTGGATTGCAAGCAACGGCTGGAAAAACATACGCACCGCCGAAGCGCATCTGATGAAAACGGAATGCTGCTTTGCGGTTCAGGAGGGAAACCACGAACTGCAGAATCTCCTGAATGACGGCTTGCGGCAATTAAAGGAAACCGGAGAATACCAAGCCATCTATAACAAATGGCTGAGCGCATTCGATGAAACCAAACGCCCCCTTCCGATCTGGCTCTGGATGGTTGTTTTCGGAATCGGCGGTATCGCTGTCCTGCTGTTCGGGGCCAACCGATTGCTGAAGCATCAAGTGAACAGACGCACCGTCGAGCTACGAAAAAGTGAAGAACGTTTTGAGGTTGCGGCGGATTCGGCGACCTTCGGCGTTTGGGAGTTTGATATCCCCACGGAACAACTGGTCTGGGATAAACGGATGTTTCTGCTGTACGGCATTTCGCCGGACGAGTTCACCGGTGCCTATGAGGTCTGGTACGGAAGCCTTCATTCCGAGGATCGCCAGCGCGCAATGGATGAAGTGGCGGCGGCCGCATCCGGCCAAAAACCGTTCAATACCGAATTCCGGATCATCCGCCCCGATGGAGAAACCCGTTATATCCGGGCTATCGCCAAAGTCGTTCGCAGCAAAACCGGAACCCCGCTTCGCATGATCGGCATCAACTACGATATCACGGAGCTGATCGATGCCCGGCTGGCCCTGCAGGAAGGTGAAGAAAAATACCGGGCACTGTTTGAAAATGCGCCGCTTTCTTATCAGTCGCTCAATGAAGATGGCTACTTTATTGACGTCAACCCAGCCTGGCTCCGCACTCTTGGCTATGAGCGCGACGACGTGATTGGCAACTGGTTCGGCGACTTCCTGCACCCAGATTTCATCCAGCATTTCGAAACGAACTTCCCGGCCTTTAAAAAACGCGGGTATGTCAACGGAGTTCAATATAAAATCCGCCGCAAAGACGGCACCTATCGCTCGATTGAGTTTAACGGATGCATCGGCTACCTGCCGGACGGTTCCTTCCGCCAGACCTATTGTGTATTTCAGGACATCACCGAACGCTTGGAAGCGGAGGTGGCGCTGCGCAAAAGCGAAGAGGAGTTTCACAGCCTGGCCGAATCCATGCCGCAAATTGTGTGGATCACGCGCCCCGATGGATGGAACATCTATTTTAATCAGCAGTGGGTGGACTACACCGGGCTGACGCTCGAAGAAAGCTCTGGCCACGGCTGGAACACGCCGTTCCATCCCGACGACCGGCAACGCGCCTGGGACGCTTGGAAAAATGCAACACAGAACAACGGCACCTACTCGCTGGAATGCCGTCTGCGCTGTTTCGATGGCACCTATCGCTGGTGGCTGGTTCGCGGCGTTCCGCAACAGAATGCGGCCGGAGAAACGGTCAAATGGTTTGGAACCTGCACCGATATTGAGCAGATCAAGCAGGCGGAGAGCGAGCTTGCGGAACAACTCGATGAACTGCAGCGCTGGCATGCGGCGCTGGTGGGCCGTGAGAATCGGGTAATCGAGGTCAAAAAAGAAGTCAATGAGTTGCTGGCTCGTCTCGGGAGTCCTCCTCGCTATCCGAGTGCCTTGGAATCAGAGGAAAGACCATGACAACAAAGACCACATTCGGGCAAGAGGAGGTTGCCATTTCGGATAAACTTCCCCAGAGTATCGATCCGGAAGGCGATATCGGCACGTTCGAACTCGCCGACATTATTGATACTAAAATCTTGCAATCCATTATGGAGGATTTTTATCAACTGACCGGTATGTTGGGTGCGGTTCTCGATATCTCGGGGAAGGTTTTGGTAGCGGTCGGTTGGCAGGATATCTGCACAAAGTTCCATCGTTGCAATCCCGAGTCGTTCAAAAACTGTGTCGAAAGCGATACGATTCTGACCGATAACGTCCCCGAGGGAACCTTTAAGGCGTACCGTTGTAAGAACAACATGTGGGATATGGTTACGCCCCTCATTGTGGGTGGCCGGCACGTCGGTAATGTATTTATCGGGCAGTTCTTTTACGCGGATGAAGTGCCGGATGTGGAACTGTTCCGAAAGCAGGCCCGGCTCTACGGCTTTGATGAGCGGGAATACATGGCGGCCTTGGACCGAGTGCCGCGTTTTAGTCGGGCAACTGTACATTTGGGCATGCAGTTTTATGCTAAACTTGCCGGGCTTGTTTCAACATTGAGCTTCAGTATGATCCAACAGTCCAGAATGCTGGTCGAGCGCAAGCGGGTTGAGGACGTGCTGCGGGCGAGCGAAGATCGCTATCGCAGGGCCCAAGCCGTCTCTCATGTGGGGAGTTGGGAGTATGATATTCAGACCGCTCGATTTTCGGCCTCCGACGAGGCCAGACGCATCTATGGATTTGACCTTAATGATGCCAACTTCTCGACGGATGAGGTCGAGAAATGTATCCCGGAAAAGGAGCGGGTTCATCAGGCGCTGATTGATCTGATTGAGTCAAATAAACCCTACAATCTGGAGTTTGAGATTCACCCGAGAGATTGCGCTGATCCCCGAATGATAGCGTCCATTGCCGAACTGAAACGAGACGAACACGGCGCCCCACAGAAGGTCGTGGGAGTCATTCAGGACATTACCAAGCGCAAGCGGGCGGAGGAGAAGATCCTTCAGTTGCTGGCCGAAGAGACCGAGTCGCGCCGCACCTTGTTGAGTGTGGTCGAAGATCAGCAGCGGGCGGATGGAAAAATCCGCAAACTGAACGAGGAACTTGAAGATCGGGTTGCCCAACGTACCGAGGAGTTGAAAGCCGCCAATAAGGAGCTGGAGGCGTTTTCCTACTCAGTGTCTCACGATTTGCGCGCGCCGCTGCGGGCGGTGGACGGTTATACACGCATGCTGAGCGAGGACTACGGCCCGGTGCTGGACGAAGAAGGGCAGCGCATCTGTTCGGTGATCAGCAGCGCGCAGGATATGGGCCATCTGATTGATGATCTGCTCTCTTTTTCGCGCTTCGGACGGGCGGCCATTAACCCCTCGGTCATTGATATGGAAGGCATGGCCCGCGCCATCTTTTTTGAACTCGCAACGCCCGAGAAACAGGAGCGGGTCGAGTTCATTCTTCAGCCTTTGCCGGAGGTCGTGGGAGACCCGACCTTGATGCGGCAGGTCTGGGTGAATTTGCTTTCCAATGCGTTGAAGTTTTCGGCTAAGCGGGAACATCCGGTGATTGAAGTGAGTGCATCGACGCAGGATGGCGAGATCCTTTATTGCGTGCGGGATAATGGAGCGGGCTTCGACATGCGGTATGCGAATAAGCTGTTCGGCGTCTTTCAACGGTTGCATACGGTCAAGGAGTTTGCAGGCACGGGAGTGGGGCTGGCGATTGTTCAGCGCATTGTGGTTCGGCACGGCGGCCGGGTTTGGGCGGAAGGCGAGGTGGATCACGGGGCATCGTTCTATTTTGCCCTGAAAGGAGAAACGGAACATGGATTATAGAAATATCGTAGATATCCTGCTGGTGGAGGACAACCCGCAAGATGCGGAGCTGATCATCAGGGCGATCAAAAAACAAAATATCGCCAATCCACTCTTTAACGTGGAAGACGGTGCGGAGGCCTTGGACTTTATCTTCTGCCGGGGAAAATTTTCCACACGGGATGGCTCCATTCAGCCACGGGTGATTCTGCTCGATCTCAAACTACCAAAGGTGAACGGCCTTGAGGTGCTGAAAGAAATAAAAATGGACGAGCGCACACGCTCCATCCCTGTGGTGGTTGTGACTTCTTCGCAGGAGGATCCGGATATCAAGGCCGCCTATACGCTGGGAGCAAACAGTTATGTGGTGAAACCGGTAAGTTCCGATGCGTTTATCGATGCCATGAGCAAGCTAGGCTTGTACTGGCTGCTGGTGAATAAGCCTCCGCTGTGAATTTATTTAAAGAGGAGTTGCGAATATGAATGACCGGATACGGGTATTGATCTTGGAAGATCTCCCCACGGATGCGGAGCTGGGAATGCGAGAGGTGCGTTGTGTGTTGCCGCAGAGCGAGTTTCGTGTTGTTGAAACGCGGGAGGATTTTCTTGAGGCGCTGGAGTCGTTCCATCCCGATCTCATTTTGTCCGACTTCAGGATGCCCCGGTTCGACGGCATGACCGCTTTGCAATTGGCGAAGGAACTCGCTCCGGATACGCCCTTTATCATCGTCATTGGATCGATGAACGAAGACACGGCGGTAGACTGCATGAAGGCAGGAGCCTGGGATTATATTATCAAAGAGCACATCAAACGGCTCGGTCCGGCCGTCCTGAGCTGTTTAAAACAAAAAACGCTCCGAATGGATCGTACGCAGACGGCGGCTGCTCTCAAGACGAGCGAGTTTTATCTACGCACGTTGATCGACACGATTCCTGATTTGATTTGGTTGAAAAATCCGGAAGGAAAGTATCTCAATTGCAACCCAGCGTTTGAACAATTCTTTGGTGCCAAGGAAGCAGATATTATCGGTAAAACCGATTATGACTTTGTGGACAAGGAAGTAGCCGACTCTTTTCGCGACAATGATCGCAAGGCGATGGAGGCCTGTGGGGCTAGCGTAAACGAGGAACAGCTGACCTTTGTCACGACCGGCTACGCGGGTGTTTTTGAAACCATCAAGACCCCGATGCTGGTGCTGTTCCTGGCGACGATGAAGACCTTTGTGCGAGGCATCACCGCCGGAGCCATCAAGGCCTGAGCCATCGCCGAGATTCGTACTCGCGCAGCGCCAGACGCATCAGTCTGTGCATGGCTG
>CAZSUM010000075.1:2587-10608 GCA_964610015.1 uncultured Lentisphaeraceae bacterium | reverse complement strand
ATCCGCACTCCCGCACTTCTCAGTCCTCCATGCACGCCGTATAACAGAAGGCGGCACCGCCTTCCGCCTGTCCGTCCTCAGTCTTCCATCTTCAGTCTTCAGTCCCCCACCTCAGTCCTCCGTCCTCCATGGCACGCCGTATAACAGAAGGCGGCTCCCCAAAACTAATGCACTCTCCGCACTTCCCTAAAAGAGCTCAAAATCAACTATTTATGTTCCCTGAAAACAGAAAGGCCGCGCGGTTTCCCGCGCGGCACTTCATCCTCTTAACATTTCAACATTGCGACCCCGCGCCGTACCTCTCTCCCGCAATCCTGCCGGTGCGGGGTCGCACACGGCACTACCGACACATTCAACGTTGAGCGGACGGCATTCTTCTCCCGCCTACCTCGCGCCAGACTTTCTCAAACCGCATCATCGGCCTATTTGTCTAATATCGGAATACGGTTCCTCAACCGCTGCCAAAGTCGCTATTTTCTATTTTGAGGTTTGACCCCGTCTCTTCAAGAATAGCTCAGTTGCTCCAGATGGCAAACATCGCAAACCCCGGACCAAAGGGCTGCGTCAGCGTCCGCCATGTCTCCTGATCGCTTATCGGCCCTTCCTCCAGATACGGGATAAAAGCAGAGCCCTGAATCAGCAACACGGCATCCAACCGAGGCGGCGAATTTACGAATTTCTCAATGCTTATACCTTCACCTGCCTTTATCCTCCAATGGGGCAGTAGCTTCTGTCCTTGCAGAATGGCATCTAACTCGTTCAGAACATGCTGCCACCCCTCAATCTGCTGCGCGGTGATCTTAGCGCCTCCGGGGCCAATCTGCGTTGGCGATGGTAGCCACTCGTGCTCGTCGTCGCTTTCTGCACCCACTCGCTGCCAGCATTCCCGGCTACAACTGATCATCGCTCGGAATTCATCACGTGCATCGCGCAGGCCGTCTTTCTGGATCAATTCAAGGCGCATGTCATGAAGCGCGGCGATAAAGTCCACTATTTGAAGCATCTCGTTACGATTTCCGACCTCGGCATGCTGAGCTATAGGCGGTATCGGCTCCGGATTGCTAAATACGAGGTGCGCGCATTGATTCCAGACCGGTGTCCAATCGTATGCCATCAGAATATCGAGCACACCTGAGAGGAAATGTGTATATCCCTTCAACCAAACTGCATCGGCACTGTCAAAGCGGATCACCAGATCCTGCCCAGTCGGCTGAGTAGCGCGAATCCCCAGAGGACGTCCAATGGACGCAAGCAAGAATTCGTTTGTGGCGACGATCCCATCGCCATCAAAGTCCATCCGCGCCTGCGAAAGATTCACTTCAACACCGAACTCCACTTCGTCCACTCCCGAGAGCGTTGCATTCGCTTCACGCAAAGCGGTCCTCAACTTCCCGAAGACGGCGGCGACCTTCTCAAATGTGGCCGCCTCGCTAGGCACCTGTTGGCGTGAGGGAATGACCACGCGCAGGAATGGAATCCCGCTTCGTGCCAGTTCCGGGTTCAGTCCAAGCTTGTTGAATCCGACGACGAAGCGCTGTAATCCTTCGAGCACTTGCAGCGTTGCGAGCGAGAAACGGCCGGCATTGTTCGTCGGTGCCGCATAGGCCATCACGCCTTCACGAAGAAGGCCATCCCGAACGAACTCATTGAGCGGCTTCACGGCAGCTGCGGAACCGGAAAAAGCCACCAGAATTAAACCCAAGCCAATCGAATATCTTCTGATCACAATAGACCTCTCTGTTTTGTGTTGCCCACTTTCCGCCTCTACCCTGCCGAACGTACAAATCATCGGAAGTGTGCCCGTCGCGGACACAAGGTACGGTGGATTGTTCGGTGTTTGCTTACCAGATATGCCTGCAATGGGCATAGGCTCTTATTTTTTCATCTGCTGTTAGGATCGTGGCGTTTTCCTCACGTGCAGTTGCTACGATGATTTGGGCGGCAGGATCGTCATGAAAAGGTTTTGGGAGGATTGTGGATCGATATGCCACAGATGGGGACAGCGGGGTAAGTCTCAACTTTGGCATTTCCAAGGCTTCTCTGATCCATTCATCCGGGTCACAAGATATCGCCAATCGCTGTTTTTCCAATAGCTTGGCGAACTCCCACAGCGAGATTGCAGAAAGGAGTAATTCATCGTATTTGGCAGGAGATGATATTAAGATCCGCACCTTGGCAGAGAGTTTTTGTGGATGCATGTTCCACCAGATCCATACGTGAGTATCAAGTAGATACTTCACCTGGCAGTCTCCCACATGTCTGCTCCAAGGGGTGAGATGATATCCTTCTCGAACACCAAAGCGGAGGCTAATTTTCCTGGTGTCAGGGTTGCCGCCGTAGATTGGTATGGCATAACCTGCGCGACAGGTTTTCCGCGTTTCGTAATAACGAGGCCGACTTTTGAACTGGCTACCTGGCCTACAGCCTGTAAGGCGTGTGCCTTAAATTCGCTAATTGCCATGCTTGTCATATTTCGTCTCCTTTTGAAACAAAATATAGTCATTTCAAATGACTATGTCAATCTCTTGTTTGCGCACCGAATCGAGTTAGATGATGATTTTGCGATTAGCAAATATCATCCATCTTTTTGTTGGCTCTTCATCCTCGATAAACCTCTTTGCGGTGCTGGACTCGCAGGATCAGGACATCGTCATCTATGATTGCAAAGATGACTCTATAATCACCGACACGAAACTTGCGTAGCCCAGCGAAAGGTCCAGTGAGGGCAGGGAATCGCTCTGGGTCTTCGACAAGGTCCTCATCTAGCTTATCCAGAATGCGCTTCGCACTCTGCTTGTTAATCCGCTTTAGATCTTTTGCGACAGATTTTTTGTAAGTGATATTATAGGCCAAGAGACTTCCTCATATCCTTAGAGGACACAATAGGATCTGACTTGTCTCGAAGACGGTCGATAGAGACCTGCAGGTCTACGACGTCATCGAGATAGTTTTCCACGGCTTTCTGTATAACGAAGGACCTAGATCTTTCGCTCTCTTTGGCAACATGGCCGAGTTTTTTGGCGACTGCATCAGGCAGTCGAACGGAAATAGCTGTGCTCATATTTAAACTCCATCGTTTTGTAATACAGTGTATACAAATTAGTGCAGCGTAGTCAATTGTAATTCCCTGACGTTGAGATTCGGAACCCACAGACACCCAATACCTTATGATGGCATCGCCCCGATTAACGGCGAAATGCGCGAGAATATTGCACTTCCACACTAATGCACTTCGCCGTCATTGAGCATCCCAAAAAGAGCCTTCCTCCTGAACTCCAGATTCAAAAATACTCAATTTCATTAGCATTTTATCGATCAGATCCGTCTGTTCTCCAGCTCGGTCTATTCTCTCTCCGAGATCCTGTTCAACTTGAAACAAGAGTGGCGTATCACGGGAGGCCTTGAAGCCATAATTGTTTCCTGTTTGCGATGAGATGCGGACATGCATCTTCCAGGGGCCAACACGAATTGCAGAAGGCTTGTTGTCAGATGCAGAATAATAAAATTCGAAGTCCGCCCCTTTCTCTTTGTTATTATCCGGCATGAGATACGGCCAGATATCACGCCCATCAATCGAACGATCTTTGGGAATGTCGACACCGGCTAGGGCAAACACTGTGGGCAAAACATCTAAGGTACTGGCCGGAGATTGTTCGACTGAATTAGACTCTATGGTACCTGGCCAGAAAAAGATGCCTGGCACACGGTGTCCGCCTTCCCAGGCAGACCCTTTGCCGTCACGGAAGGGCATTGCGTAGCCAACCTGAAGACGAGTGTCACCGTATTTGCTTTTCTCAACATCTCTGAATTTAATCCAAGGACCATTATCCGAAGAGAAGATAACCAGGGTGTTCCTCGTGAGCCCGGCTTCTTCGATGGCTTTGCTTACTCGTCCAACACTGTAATCAATCTCTTCCATAACATCGCCCAGCAGACCTCTCCGTGATTTGCCAAGGAACTTATCGCTCGCGTGAATTCCAAGGTGTGGCATGTTGAAAGGAATGTACGCAAAGAAGGGGTTTGCCTTGTTTCTTTTTATGAATGAAACTGCGGCATCTGTGGAGCGTTCCGTTAACGAAGCACAGATATCATGCTTTGTTGGAAGATCCCTAGCGATAACGGAATATCCTTTGATTGGGTCGTTTCCGGCAGGATCTGATCTTATTAACATGGCGTTGTCATAATCGTGGGAAACATTGGTTCCCATCCATTCATCAAACCCATGAGCAAGAGGCAGCGAGTCTTGAGAGAAGGCATTACGCTTGTTGGGGGTACCCAAATGCCACTTTCCAAATATCCCAGTTTTGTAACCACGCGTTCTCAATCCTTCAGCGAGGGTGATTTCTTTGGAGTGAATATATCGTTCTGCACTCGGGCTGAGCACCCAGGAGCCTAATCCCGAACGTCCGGGATAACGACCGGTCAACAGCGAATAGCGGGAGGCACTGCACGCCGAAGAGGCGACATAAAACTGAGTGAATTTCATCCCGTCTTGCGCCAGCTTAGAAATGTTTGGCGTACGAATGGTTGGATTACCATTATGTGCGTAATCACCGTAGCCACTGTCATCTAAAAAAAACACAATAATATTAGGCCGATCCCTTGGCTCTCTCGTCTGTCCAATGGATGGCGTTAGGCTTACCGCTAATGACACAACAGTCAGCCAGAGAAATTTACAGCATATAATATTTTTACTCATACATGTCTCCTAGAAAAAAAAGCCTACGGATTCTCAGTACGCGAGCTGTCTCAGTCCATATGCTCTAGAGTCTTTGATACCGGTTCTTTGCCTAGCAGGACCATTCCGAAATGTTCATAGTTATCGTTCATCCTGCCATCTCGGTCGTGCCATCGCACCATGAATTCCCGCTCTCTGAGCCACGTCCTACGAAATGAGGCCGGGTCCTCGAACAGGACGACCCCCTTGGCAAAGCCGATCACGATTGCGTAGTGACCGTCCTCGTAGTCGTTTCGCCAGTCTTCACGTGTCATGTAACGGTCCGCCCAAGCTTGTACAAGGACAATCACGGGGTGTCCAGACTCGACCGTTCGTTTCACTTCCAGCAGAGTCCACCCTCCAGACGCCTTGACCTGGAACCCGTGTTTCTGAGCCACGCCGACCATACCGGTGACGGGGGTGCCCTGCGTCCCAGTACCGAGAGTCTCCATCAGCTCGTCTTCGCGGACATCCACCCCGTAGTACGCCATCACCGTCTGCAAAGCTTTCGCACCGCAGTCGAAGTCATAGGTCTGTCTCCCGATGTGAAGGTCTATCACGTTCGATCCTCCTTCCCCTTCCGATTCACTGCTTGGAGGGTCTCATCCAACGAGTCGGCAAAGGCTCGACGCAAGCGATTGATAGCCGTGACATTGGGGGTTTTGTCATCGTTCTTGTACAACCGCTCATTGGTCTCCTGGATCAAGGCGGGAACCCGCGATCCGACACGTGTTGGCGCGTTGACCGAATGCGCCGCGCACACGTGGCCGTACACCGTGTAGTATTCTGAGGCGTTCACTGTGACCACGACGTCCGGAAGGCGTTTGCGCAACTCGGCAGCGTAGGTCTCAACATATGCGTCCGAACAGTAGTACAGCGGTTCGTTATCCAAGTACGAGTCCTGAAAGTTCATCAGATCGATCTGGTTGTCGGCAACTCCGCGAGCTGTAACTGTCGAATGGCCGTCGAAAAGGAACGTCGCGCCAGCAAGAATGTTGTCCTCAATGTTTTGATGAAACGGTTTCAGGTACCTCGCCGCAAGTTGCGTCCGTGTTTCAACAGAAGGCTCGTGACCTGGTCGGTACACGGCGCGCCCTCTGACATCACGAACGGGGACACTGTCGTCGAGAATATCAGGGTGACGATTCCCTTCCAGAACAATGCTGCAGTAAGGAAACACCACGTGCCGATTGTTCAGAATGTCTCGAAAGTCATAGAGCCAGTTCGTGTACCAATCCACGTTCTGAACCAATGTAGGAAAGTCCTCGGCTAGCGAGTCCATGGATATCTCTGACGGAATGACGATACCACTATGTGGTACAACTACGAGAATGTCCGCATCTGCCATATGTGTTCACCTTTCTGTCTATCGGAATTGCCCAACGTTAAATAGGCTCTAACCCCTCTACATTGACACGCCCAGTCAAATCACACGGCACGGTAATAATGCATATAGTATATGCACTAAAATCGGTTCGAAGTCGAGCCCTCATTACGGAAATTCAGAGTCGGACGGACGTGTCAGGACTTACAAACAAACAATCAAGGCGACCTATCGTTCACCTTGATTGTTTGTTTGTTGCCGCCAGAACTTGACCGTGTACAGACGTTTAGAGTACGCTTTTTAGCGAATAACTCTTTTGCCAATGATACTGTGAAAAAGAATAGAAAAGGCAATTTTTCTCCAGTATGAGTATAAAGATCCTGCGTCTCAGCAAAAAGATGGTCGTTGAATCATGACGGTATTCGTTCTTAATCGCGGATCAAAGGGGGAGGCAACATGCAGAAGATAACGAACAATCTAAAATGCTTGAGAGGGAACTGTTTAATCAGCCGACATCGAATGTTGCAAATCTTAAGTTTGTTGGGGGGACAACTTATGGTAGGCACGTCTGCCATTGCTCAAGACGCTAAGCGCCATGTCCCAGGTGTAGCCGTAAGCTCGGCTGAGGGTGACCGAGGATCGCGCAACGAAGATGTGCTCTACGGCCAAACCATCCTGCCGAAAGGCGTCCGATCCCGCCTGATCAACAACAACAACGGCTGTATCATGCACATTCTCGAGGCTGGGTTCGAAACCCGAGACCGACCGTGTATCGTACTCCTGCACGGCTTCCCCGAGCTCGCCTTCAGCTGGCGTAAACAGATGTTGTCGCTCGCCGCCGCCGGGTTCCATGTCATTGCCCCTGACCAGCGGGGCTATGGCAGAAGCTCCGGAACGGACGTTTCCTTCGACGATGACCTCCTGCCCTACACCCTCATCAACCATGTTAGCGATACAGTAGGCCTCATCCATGCTTTGGGCTATTCCAGCGTCGCCGCGGTCGTCGGCCATGACTACGGGTCCCCTGTGGCGGCTTGGTGTGCACTTGTCAGACCCGATGTGTTTCGCTCAATGGTATTAATGAGTGCGCCGTTCAGAGGACCCCCGGCCTTGTCGCTCAATACTGCGAACGCACCAACACAAAAACCGTCGCAAGCCCCCAGTATTCTCGATGAGCTAGCCGCGCTGCCGCGTCCCCGCAAGCACTACTGGTGGTACTACTCTACTCGTGAAGCGAACAACAACATGTGGCATTACCCACAGGGCATGCATGACTTCCTCCGCGCTTACTACCATTTCAAGAGCGGCGACTGGAACGAGAACAAGCCTTTCCCGCTCAAGTCATGGACTGGGACCGAGCTAGCGAAGATGCCGACCTACTACATCATGGATCTCTCCAAGGGCATGGCCGAAACGGTCATGCCGGAGATGCCGTCCGCGTCCGAAATCGCTGCCTGCCATTGGCTCACAGACGAGGAACTGCGAGTGTACAGCACTGAGTACATCCGGACCGGATTCCAAGGTGGGCTGCAATCATACCGAGTGGGAACGGATCCAAGATTCTCCGCAGAGCTGCACGCCTTTTCTGGCCGCACCATTGATGTGCCTGCATGTTTTATCGCGGGTGCGAGCGACTGGGGCATCTATCAGGTCCCGGGGGCACTCGAAAAGATGAAGACATGTGCATGCACACAGATGATGAACCTCCATCTTGTTGAGGGGGCCGGACACTGGGTACAACAGGAGAAGCCCAAAAAGGTAAATGAGCTCTTGCTCGGCTTCTTGGAACAGATTGGAGCGAAGAAGCCGGTATGAAGGGAGAATTGACATCCAATAAGACGGCGTGCCGAATGTGAATACCCGTCGGCAGCCGCTGACTTTGCGAGACGATCTCACCACCGTAGACAAGCTCAATGCTTTGGAAGACATCTGGCGCGACCTTCAACGCGTACCCGATGAGATATGCCGTCTCCTGCGTGG
>CAZSUM010000075.1:1268-2577 GCA_964610015.1 uncultured Lentisphaeraceae bacterium | reverse complement strand
CCCGCCTGCGTCAGGCCGAGCCCATTCCTGAGCTTGCGCACAAAAGTCCCTTTGGGTCGAATCCGCACGGGTTTTGGGGACGGGGACTCGGTGGGTGGCACCAGCTTAACGACTTTCTGTATAACGCGCAGGAGTCGCTTGAGTTCGGCGAACTAGCGTTTGAGATCGGCCACGTCGCCGAGCAGGGTAGCTATGGGGTTACGCGTAGCGCGCATTGCGCCCTTGGTTATCGCTTCGGCTAAAACAATATTCAGGTTCAGCGTAATGAGTTCCCCACCATTGCGGCGCAACCTCCCATGAAAAAAACCGTAACCAGAAACCAGAGGCCCGCCAGAATAATGAACGCCGGAATGGCAGCTAGCGCCCACTTGATCATGAAGGCCACCATGGACCCGAAAGGCATTTTTATATCTGTAACGACGACCTCGGTTCTACTGGTGTGTACATGGGCAGGATTCGCAGCTACAGGAAGAGGCTTCTGCGCCCCCTCTTGAGGAAACGATAAAGACAGTGTGTGGCCCTGAGACTGAAGACCGTTCTTGCTACCGCAGATGGAACAAGGCGTGTGCAGGTCTACCCGATCGATCCCGCATTGCGGACATTTTGGCATTTGTTATCTCCTTTACCTAACCCTGATACATTCCCTACGCATCAAAAATCACCCTAGATCGATTTAACCGCTTCCGAAAGAACATGGTCAATTCGTTTGTTCTGCATTTTTTGATTTGGCAGCACTGCGAATGTCGACAGATATATCGGCCTCTATGGCGTCGTCGATCACTAGGGTTTTTGCATTGTCATAATGATCGGTGCGGATGAAGTTTTTGATCCGCATTTTACGCACGGACAGGCTCACAGGAATCAGGGGCAAACTGTTGCCTGGGTTCTTGCTCACCTTCACATCCTCAAGCAGCACATTCTCGATGTTCCCTCTACCCTTGGGAAAACGCCAACGGTTGAGGTTCAGGCAATACATCCTACACCCGCCACGGATATTGCGAATGGTGACATTTCGAATGGGAGAAGTATTGCTTAGTAACCGGACGAATGTATAGGCATCCTTTGCGGACACATTCTCCACCAGTATGTTCTGGATTGGGCCCAATTTCATGCCACGGTTAAAGTGACGAGTCACATCGTCATCCGCGTTGAGGGCAACCATATCATCGTTTGGAACCTTGGCGTGCGTAGCCGAAATGTTTCGGATGACACCATTCTTGGAGAAGCCGCCAACGTGGATACCATCCTGGTTAGGCCGGATTACCGTATGATCTAGATGGATGTTATCAATCCGGAAGCGGTCTACCTC
>CAZSUM010000075.1:0-1258 GCA_964610015.1 uncultured Lentisphaeraceae bacterium | reverse complement strand
CACGAATCGCGAAAGATTCGTTGTTATGCATAGTCAGATTCTGGAGCGTGAGGTTATTGACCTTCATAAAGCTTATTCCCACACCGCCATAACTATTTGTGGCGTACTCATCGCCACGCGGGTTGTTGGCGCAGTTGCCGTCCCAAGTACCCCCATTGATGGTGATGTTCTCATTGCCGTTTTCGAAATCACGGTTGCGGATTAGGAAGCAGTCGCCGCCTGCTTCCGCAGCGGCCCCGTCGCCGAGCCGGATCACAGCCTCTTTTTCCAAGCGCAGTGTTGTGTCCGAGTCGATCAGGAGGGTTCGCCGGATGATATAGATGCCTTTGGGGACCTGGATGATGCGTTTCCCGCTATCGAGAGCTTGCTGCAGGGCTTTGGTGTCATTGGCATGACCATCGCCAACCGCTCCAAACTGGTACACGTTCGCTATAGACTCGGTGGACTGCTGATCGGGCCCTTCGTGCCGAGCTCGAACCCGCGCGCTTCTACAGCCAAGGATGAAGCCCGCAGTAAGAAGTAGCAGTAGCGTAATTGAACATGAACAAGCTCTCAAAATGTTTTCTCCTTTCGAATATTGCCTCTATTACGTTTCATACAATTACCACAAAAAATCGGAAGAAAAATATTGAAGTGTTAAAGAGACATTGTAATCTTTGGTTGACAGCGTCAACTATGTTTCTTGATTTCCCCTTTTGCCTAACATTAGCTAGGGCGTCCAGATACCAGCCCCCCCCGGGTGAAAAAGCTCAGCATTTCTACGTTGTTGATGAGCGTACTCTAAACAGTTGTAAACGGTCAAGTTCTCACGGCAAGAGGGTCCACAACTTCCAGAAAGGCCGAAGCAAGAAGCACAGTGCCCGCCGCTATCCTGCGGTGGTGACACCGGTGCGAGGGAGCCTCACATAAAGCCCTGCGGGCTCTCCGAGTCCTAGGGTTTCCTCGCCTCCACCCCCAACGTTTTCCGTTTTTTTCAAAAGCGTGCATTTCATTTGCACTTCGCGCAAATCTACTCAATTCTGAAATCCACTGGACGATATAACTCTGAAAGATGTAATCTGTTTACGTATCTGTGCGGGTTATTCTCTAGAAGAGTGTTCCGCAATATGTTCAACCGCATCATGCTATAAGGTTTATAATGCGCCTATGGGGTACCAGTATGAACGTATGCTCACCTATGTTTTTGTTTTCTTATCACATGGGGAACAGGTCTAAATACTATTTTTATAATATAAAACATGTTCTCAAAAAAGAAAAA
>CAZSUM010000074.1:0-10694 GCA_964610015.1 uncultured Lentisphaeraceae bacterium | reverse complement strand
CTCATGCCATGGTCGGCTGGCTAGCAGGATTCGTACGCTAATCTTAACCCCTCACTTCAGTGTGACGGAGACATGGCCGCCGCCGCATCTTTCATGGCCCACATCCGACGCACCAGCGGATCGCCGGGCAATCCTTTTTCGAGAATCTCATTACGGATCTCAATCTGACGGGTGGGGGGTGCCAGGGTATATCCCTCGTTTAACTTGATCAGCTCAACCCGCTGTTGCGCTAACTCCTGCACCAACCACTCCTCTGGTGTTAGCCCCTTAATCTTAATTTTTGTATGATCGATCGTCAGCCGCGCCGCGATACCACCCGCAATGAGCGCACGCCGTCCTGAACTACTCTCTGCCTTCGTCACCATCTGAGTGACCAAATCGTCGCGCTGTTGCAGAATTCGCTCTAGCCGTTGGACCGTCGTCCCCAATTTCTCAACATTCATCCACTGATTGTCAGGCTGCGCAATAAACGCCAAAACGGTTTCAATCCGTTTAATCGCTTCTCGAGCTTGATTAAGCAATGGTTCAAAGGGCAAATCCGCCAATATCGCGTTATCTAACGGCTCGGGTAACGCGCGCAAATACGCATAGAACGCCTCTACCCCAAGCAGTTGGTCATACTCGCCTGAAGCCTGTTGCCGACTGCGTTTAGGGAGCATTCCGTTGATCGAGTCACAGGCAAAAACTTTTTCCATAATTTCCGGATCACGCAGGGCTTGAAGCCCAGCATGCGTGTCCGCATGGGGAGCCACCCGCTTTTCGACCTCGCCAAAAAGTGTCGCCGCCTGAATGCTTTTACGCTTCAGGTTGGCATGAATGGCCTCAATCATTTGACGGGCCTTCGAGACACGCGGATCAATCGCACAGGCATCTGCGGAAGGCAGATCCAACGGACTGTTTGCCGCTTGCGAGAAATTCATTTGACTGACCTGACCCGATGCTTCGACTAAGCGCTGATAACTCTGAGCCAAGGCTTTGATCGGCTCTATCAACAACTGCGCACGACGCTTCATTGCCGTTTCATGACTGAGACTGGCTTGCTCCAACATAGGGATGATCGCATCAAAGGGTGGTTGCGCCTCTACCAGTCGATCAAGCGACTCCTCCAATCGACCGCTCGCGGCAACCAACTCAGACAGACGCTTCTGCAGACGTCTCGCCTCTTCGTTCAAAGAAACGAGGTAAGCGGACACAGCCTCTGTTTCGTCACGACGTTCCAGTATTTGCGTGAGCGCTTGCTGGTTGCGAGACAACTCCTCAAAACCCGGATCTTCGCGCCCCAACAACATATCGGTCTGTAGATAGGCATCGAGAAGCGCCTTGGCTTTTGTGGCCTGCTCCTTAGCTTGCGAAGCCTCGGCATTCCACTCCCAGACCTCACGCTTGCCCGACTGCAACAAACCCAATGCACGCGAGGCTTCCACCCAGTTACTCTTTTCCAATGACGTTTGGGCACTCTGCCAAAGTGCACGCGTGTTTTTCCAAACTCCAATCAGTCGACGCAACTCTTCAATGGCAACCTGATGCCGTGCCGCCTGACGTGCCCCCACTGCTTGATCAACAGTGGCTAGCGCCTCATCAAAGGCTTCACTAGCCGCCATTCTTCGCGCTGATTTAACAAACGCATCTGCCGAAGGTTTCATCCGTTGGTAGGCTTGATACCCACCCATACCTGCAAGCAAGGTGATCACCAGAATCGCAACGCGTAACCAAGTCTGGCGGTTAGACCGTTTAACAGCGCCATCGTGAAACTCCAATTCAAAGTGTGCGCATGCAATCCGGTCGCTATCCTTGAGCAACCGTTCCTTGTCATCCCGCAACGGCGTCCCATTAACAGATGTCCCATTTTTGCTTCCCATGTCGCGAACCCAACAACTTCCATCCTCTTTGATCAAGATTTCCGCATGTTGCCGCGAAACCAACATGTCTAGAAACACCAGCGACGACGTAGGATCTGACCCGATCTTGAAAACGGGCGGGACCAGTTGTTTCCGCTGACCACGCGTTTTTCCAGTCAAGACGACGATTTCCGAAAGGCTTGATCCCATACCCCCGCGATCAGGGTCCACACTCAGCACACAGTTTCCCAAACTGATTTTATCGCCAACCACAAGTCGCCGTTTTTCAATTCGCTTACCGTTAAAGAATGTGCCATTTGTGCTGCCAAGATCTTTGAGCCAGATGTGCTTGCCTTTTTTAAACAATGCAGCGTGTTGAGAACTGGCCACGCCATCCTCATGTGGAATCGGCCAATCGCAGGCATGACTGCGTCCAATCACAAGTTCACGGGTCAGAGCCTCTGACCCTGTCTCATGAATGATCCGTCCCTTGTGTTCCAATCGAATGAGCATACCTAAAACTCCACATTCCATTTCCGGACCTCATAATACCGCTGGTCCTCCATATCGTTGAACACCGCTTTGGTCAGACGTGCCGTTTCAAACGCCTTGGCGCGATTGTTCTGCATACGCGCAGCATCAAAGGCGAGTTGCTGGCTGTTAAACCAAAGCGCTTGCCGCTCACGCAAGCGTATCAGCAACCCCAACGACTGCTTCTCCACCGCAGCATTTCGCTCCTGAACGGTTCTTGCCAATAAACCTGAGAGGTTCTTTTGCAACTCGACCCAGGTCGCAGGAGCCATGCGATTGACATCCATTTCAGCCTGTTTGACCAAGCGCGCCAAGTCGCCCTTGGGCAATTCTGCGGGCGTCTCCCAATAGCTATACTCGAGCGCCTCCGAAGCACGCATGAACCGGGAAGAGAGAAGCCCCTCTACACGCACACGCTCCGCAGCGGGCGCTTCCGCACGAATCAGAATACGACGATAGCCAATCCGGAAAACGCTGGCCACACCAAACCATGAACCTTCGTGATCCCGATAGTAAGTCACGCGCACATACGGCAAGCCATTCCGCAACCCCACGAACCCCGGCAACAACGAGGGCTTGTCAAAACTCCAGCGCTCTGTTCCCGCCTTCTGTTCCTGAATCCACTCCTCGACAAAAGCCGAACGGCTCATGGCCACAAAGCGCGGGTCGACACGTTCCTGAACAATCAGGCGCAATGGCACATTTCGCTCACGACCGACATAACCGGACAGGATGATGCCATCATCCGTAACGGTCTTTTTAAATGTCTCCGGTCCCGGATAACATAGATCGTAGCCGCCATCAGCCAAACCACCCGTTGGTGCACTCTCAAAAAGATCTAGGTAGTTTCCCTCAACATCTTTGCTCCAAGAAATTGTGGGCTCCGGCGGTGGTGTACGCGGTCGAAAAACCACTGCGAGAATCAGCAGAGGAATCAGAACAGCCACGGCACGCATCATCCGGCGCTTATGACGTTTCTGCTCAACTTCGCGCAAGTGATCAATCTCTTCTGGTGACGCCGCACGAGTCTGCATCGCACGCGTAGCGCCTTCCATTGTGCCCCCATCGATGGTCATCTCCATCGGGGGCAACCCGATGGTCATGTCTGCATCATTATCTAGGGGCATCTCCGTAACTGGAAGGCCGCGAGTGACGCCTGTTCCGGTTGGTGCCTCTTGCGGTTGGGCTTGCGGCGTCGGTTTAACAAGACCACCCTCATCGGTCGGTAGCTCTTCATAGCGTGTCTGCCCTGTGTTGGCAGAAATGGGTGTCTCCGCTTCACCCACGGAGGCCACCGACGCTGCTCCTGTTCTTCCTGCCAGATCCTGCTGACAAAGGCACAACACCGTATGTTTGCCGAGGGTTAGGCGTTGCCCGGCAGTCAAGCACACAGGAGCGGTTGCCATGACACCATCCACACCCGTTCCGAACTGGCTCAGATTCTCCAAGGTTACCACGCCCTGTGCCACCCGTAGCCGGGCATGCAATCCAGAAACATCCGTTGCGCCCAACCGACAGGTTGCCGAACGTGAACGGCCGAGGGTGTATTCGCCATCCCGTAGTTCATAAACCTGCCCAGCAGGCTCCCCCTTCTCAACCTTGAGACACCACATCATGTTTATCCTCCACCGCTATTAAGGTATTCGCCCATGCCCGAATCAATGGCGCGGATCACAATCGGTGCCGCGATAATAATAAACACCGCAGGCATGATAAATAGCGCCGTTGGAATGAGCATCAACGAGGGCGCACGTGCCGCTTGGCGCTCTGCACGCTGATACCGACGTCGCCGAATCTCTTCAGCCTGGATCTTCAACGTCGCCGAAATGCTGGCCCCCATTTCACTACTCTGGATCACAGAGGTCACCAAAGAGCGAAACTCATCAAGCTGAATGCGATCCGCCATTGCTTTGAGGCCCTCAATACGTGATTTACCCAATTCAATCTGCCGTAACGTGACCCCGAATTCATCACGCAAAGGACCGTGCGGGCCTTCATGAACCAAGTTCCGCACAGCCGCGCCAAAATCCTGTCCCGCTTGCATTGCCACTGTGATCAGATCAATCGCATACGGCATGCTTTTCGACATCTGGTCTTTGCGCTGAATGGCAAGTCGATTAACCCAAGAAACCGGATAGTACAACCCCATCAGGCCTGCGCCCACTAGAGCCAGCAATGCATACGCCCAATTCAAGCTTACAATGAACACTAGGAGTCCCAGAATCGAACCGATCAAGGTACCTGCAAAGACTTGTAGTCCACGGATCTCGATCACCTCTAAGCGTAATGCCGCGGCAATCAGATCATTGCGGATTCTTGTTGCTTGCACGGGAAACATCTGGTCCATCCACGCTGCCGTGGCACGTCCAAATATCCCGATTTCATGATGAAACACACGAAACACCAACGGTTTGTCATTCTCCAAGGTCACATTCTCTTTTCGAATCACAGCCTGAAGGCCACTGACCAGAAAAAGAACCGAAAGAAATACCAACATTTGAATGATCATCACATTCATCGCATCTCTCCTTACACATCAATGGTCACGATCTTGTTGATCACCAGAAACCCGACTGTTTCCAACACAGCCACCGCACCAATCGCACACCACCCGATCTTGGTCTCAACCAACGGTTGCATCAATTCGCGATCGAGAAAGAACAGAATCGCAAAGGCCACCAGCGGTGCAGCAGCCATGGCAATGGCCTCGAAGCGTCCCTGCGCAGTCATGGTCAACAAGCGATCCTTAAAATCCGTCCGCTGTCGGATCGTGTCGGTGATCCGATCCAACACTTCTGCCAAACTGCCCCCTGACTGCATGGTGAGTCGGATGGCGGTGATCAGCAGACTCAAGTCCTCACCCGGCATCCGTTCACACAAACGACTCAACGCCTCTGGCAGATCAACACCGAGCCGGTACTCGTTCAACACCAACATCAACTCCTCAGTCATCGGGCCGCCCATGTCGCGCGACACAATTTCCAGACTCTGCGGTAACGCCGCACCTGCACGCAACCCATTGGCCAAACCGAGGGTTAGATCCGTAAGGCGTGCATCAAAAAGGCGCTGACGTTTTCGAATCCGGCTTTTGAGCCAGCGTTTCGGAATCTGAAACGACAACACGCCAGCCAACAGGCAGGCTCCCCCAACAATCGAGAGCGAAAGCACATTGAAGGCAATCAACGTTGCCACGACTAATCCAGCGCCCAGCAACGCCGCAGACCAACAGGCCGTCGAGAGTCGTTCAGGCGTCGTAAACCGATACATCGGCCCCAACTGCGAAATGCCGTCTAGCTTCACATACTTGCCAGCCGAACGCTCTAACCCAATCTGAGCCAGCAGCGGAGTGATCACCCATACGCACCAGGCCGTTGAAGCAAAGACCAGTAGCAACACTAAAATGTCTGTCATTCAAAACTCCTCACACTCACGCTTTAGGGACAAAAACGCTCATGTCCAATCGCAAATCGCCCCGCTGCTTCAACCCCTCAACAAATTGAGGAATGTTGCCTGTCGCCACCATCTGCCCCTGCACTTTGCCATCCTCGGAGAACCCCTTCTGTTCAAACATAAAGATATCTTGTAGCAGAATCGTCGCCCCTTCACGTCCGGTCACCTCGGAGATGGTGACAATCTTACGAGAACCATCCGGCAGTCGGTTCTGCTGCACAATCAAATTGATCGCTGACGAAATCTGCTCACGAATCGCGGATGAAGGGAGGTCAAAACCCGCCATCATCACCATATTTTCCAGACGCGCTAAACAATCGCGCGGCGTGTTGGCATGCGCCGTCGTCAAGGATCCGTCATGTCCCGTGTTCATGGCCTGCAACATATCCAGCGCCTCTGGCCCGCGACACTCCCCCACCACAATCCGGTCAGGGCGCATCCGCAGGGCATTGATAACCAAATCCCGAATCGTCACGCGTCCACGCCCCTCGATATTGGCAGGACGGGCTTCCAACCGAACGATATTGCGATGCGATAGTTTCAGTTCAGCGGAATCCTCAATGGTCACCAGCCGCTCAACATGTGGAATAAACTGCGAGAGCACATTCAACAGCGTCGTCTTACCTGAACCGGTACCTCCTGAAACAACAATGTTCTGACGAGCACGCACCGCCTCTTCCAAAAACAGCGCAATTTCAGGAGTCATGCTGCCAAAGGCAATCAGATCTTTGGTCGTGAGTTTACGCTTGGAAAATTTTCGGACCGTCACTGAAGATCCATCAAGCGCCAGCGGTGGAATAATCGCATTGACACGTGATCCATCTGGCAGACGCGCATCAACCATGGGGCTGGCCTCATCCACATGCCGTCCCAGAGGCTCCACAATTCGCTGAATAATGGTAATCAAGTGGCGATCATCAAAAAATTTCATGCCGGTTTCATACAGTCGTCCCTTGCGCTCCACAAAGATTCGGGACGCGCCGTTGACCATCACCTCATCAACGGAGGGATCACGCAACATCGGCGTAATCGGTCCGTACCCAACCAACTCATCCAACAACGCTTGGCGAAAGAGATCGTCATGCAGATCACGCGGCAGTTCGTGACGTACTTCACGCAACACCTGATCCAACGCATTTTCGAGCTTAGCCCGCATCTCCTCATCCTGAATCTGCTTCGTTGCAATTTCAGGAAGGTTTAATTTAAAAAGCACCTGCTCGTGGATCCTTTTTTTCATGCCCATCATCTCTTCAGTATACAGCGCAGCCAAAGCCGCTAGGGCTGGATCCATCTCAATCATATCCTCTGCTTCCAGCGCTTTATTCGACTGAGATTTCGGTGTGGACGCTCCTGTCGAATAGCGTAACGAAAAGCCGCCGACCTGCAACACATCTCCATCGGTTAATGGCGTTTCGGCTTCTAACTTGGTGCCATTAAGTAACGTTCCAAACGTACTCCCCAAATCGCACACGCGGAAAGTCTCGCCCTGTGCCAAAATCTGCAGATGTGTGCGCGACACCTTGCTATCGCTCAGCACAATACGATTCTCAGAAGAACGCCCGAGGGTCGTCACTTCGGAGGCATCCAGCGTGTAGACCCGCACAGGGGTCTCCACACTGGCAGACATGAGTGTCAGTGTCGCCATAAAAGTCATCCATTCAGGCAGACGATCACGTCTGCCTGAAGCAAGAGGTTAAAAGAAAAAGAACCGCCGTTTCTGCTTCTCAAGTTGCCGTTGTTTTACAGGGGTTTCCGACTCCTGTAAGGTCGGCGCAGTCTGTTCTGAGATTGGCGCAGTTTCAATCGGCATGCCTGCAATCCTCGGACTCATGAGAATCAACACCTTGCTATCTTCCTTGCGTGTGTTTTTTTCAGAAAAGAACCACGAGATCGCAGGTACGCTACGTAGGAAGGGGACCCCCTCCATACTGGATTGTTCGACTAAACTCTTCATGCCAGCCAAAACAATCGTCTTACCAACCGGGCAGTTGACCGTGGTCTCGATGCGATTGCGTTTCAGATCGTAATCATTTCCCACTGGCACGGGATAGCTGAGTTCAAGGTTCACATCTAAAGCCGCTGTTTGTGCACTCAACAAACCGCCCTTGATCTTCATAATCAATCCGTAATCGACATCCTCTAACGAAGTTGCATCACGTGTAGCTACGCGCACTTTGAGTGTACCCCCGCTATGATAGGTCCGCCATTCAGGTGAATCATTCTTAAAGGTCATGTGCCCAGCATTCTGAAACCGGCCGGGTCCATTGCCAGCAAAGAACTTCAGCGCCCCCTGAAGACCACTGTTGATCGTGTAATTACCGCCCAATCCCGACGAGCGGTTTCCCAAATTACCTTGAAAACCGGCTGACGTTGAATCCAGAACCAACAGCCCAGCCTTGGCCAAGTTCACACCAATCTGTTTCTCCTCCGCATCCGTAATTCCGACAAACACAGCCTCCATCTCAATCATGGTCGGAACAATCGTCAGATCCAACAAAGCCTGAACCGCGCCCTCTTGACGCTGCGGTGCCGCAGTCGTCGTCTCGGCTTTGTTATCCCGTGTTTTGAGCGTCAGCCAGTTCTGCGTTTCAATAATCTGCTGAATGCGATCCCGATCACGTTGACTGTAGACCTGCCCCATGACAAAGATGGTATTGCCCGAGAAGGTCAAGCGAACTTGCCCCGGCTTTGCATTCTCAGCGGGTTCCTCAGCACCCACCACCTGAACGCCAGCTTTTTCAAAAGCCGCCTTCAGCCCGAGCATCACTTCTGGAGCAGGACGGAACGAAGCCAGATTAACCACTGAATCCTCATAGAGCGCAACCACCTTCTGTAGATAATTCCAGTGATCGATATTGCCGACTTCACCCTTGATTAGCACCCGACCCAGATTGATGGCCACATCCACTTCAGGGACCGAGTCCAAATCACGTTTGATCGCCGAAAGCACGGCCGTGATGTTTTCTGTCACGGTTAGGTTGAAGAGCGCAGAAACATTTCCCTCACCCGTGACCTGCAAATCCGTAATGCCCGCTCGCAATCCCATCACGCGCAACTGTTGCTGCCCCTGCGTCTCTATCTTGGCAATCGAGGGGTCTGCCATACGAAACCCAGTCACAGGGAAGGCCAAGTTGATGACCTCCATTTTTCCAACCGTTACGGCGATCTGTTCTGCATCAGCAGCCTGCGTCACAGGCACCATTTGTGTAAAAGCAGACGCCACCACCACCCAGACGGCAGTCGAATAGCACCAGCTTATTAAGTTCTTCTTTTTCATGATTACCTCCATTTAACTTACTTGCCCGCTGGCTGACTCATTCCTGCGGCACCCATCTGCCCTGGAATCTCAGGCAACGCAACGGGCTTTAACCCTTTCAACAACAAATCAAAAGTTTCGGCATCCACCATTCCTGTATCCATTCGATTGACCGCCACATCATCACCCGGTCGACGTAATGCGAGCGTCAACTGCGCCTCACGCTGCGCTGCAACCAAAACCTGCGCCTGTTGCGGCGGCAACGCCAAAATCAGCTCACCTGCCGCACTCTCACCCGCTGCGGAATCCGAAGCCACATCCAAAACCCGGACACGGGGGAACAAAACCAGCGTCGCCTCTTTTGAAACCTCTTCCGGCGCTGCTGCGAGGTCTGCCGTGGCCACCTTGGTTTTGATCTTGAACGTTCCGATCACCGCAACCTCATCCCCTGGCTGCACAATACGCGCAATCCCGCCCGGCGGCACCGTGAGCGCCACCGCCCACTCGCCTTCTCCCACTATATCCGCCATACTACGCGACATTCCGACATCTGAAAGCAACACATAGTCGCCCTGCGCAATTGAGCGCATGGCTTTTTGACCCTTGACCATCTCCGCACGTGACCAGAAAATTGCCTGAGCTGGACGCGCTGAGATCGGAATCCGTTTTTCCATAACAGAATCTGCAGTCAGCACATCTCCTGCCGCAATGTCACGTGCCACAGCAACCACAGAGGTCATCTTTTCCGTAGCCTGTTTGCGCGATTGCAACAGTCTTCCCACCGCCAACACAGCGGCCAACCCTAATAAGACTGCAAGAATCAGAGGAATAAAATTCTTCATCGTGTTCCTTTTCCGAGAATCCCCATCCAGAGGATCTACTTTTCTTAAGCCACTGGGCTATTAACCCAAACAGCCTCTACCTATGCGTCCAAGCCCCAAGCAAAGCCGCATAACCCGACTTCCTTTTCCCAAACCATCACTAAAACTCGCTGTTGCTTACAACAGCATGCCAGCAACCGCAGACGCGACGTCTGATGTCCCGTGGCGATCACTTTCTCAATCCGCCATCCCTGAACTGCCAAGGCCTGTCGAAACTCGGCACAAACGCCCTCAACCGTGCCCTTTAGTTCACCGGATTGTTTCCAAGTCGCGCCACTGGCATCTTCTCCGGTCACCACGGCTAGAGGAGGCAACGGCAACTTCACATTCGATACGTTGACATCACTCCATGCCGCACCGCACACCAACATCAACACGCTCATGTAGAAGTGCCCGTTATTCATACGGCCACTTCTCCTGCGCAATATCATTCCAATGTTGCGCCACTCGGCTAGAGTCCCGCTTACCATACAGATTCCGCACTTCCTGCGGCTCAGCCTTCTTTTTCGTCCGCATCAACACCACATGCCGCTGATCCTCTTTGTCACGTCCAAACATCATCTGAACCCGTTCCAACGGCACTCCGCTCTCATAAAAAACCTGTCCCGCGTTAAACAGGGCGCGTGTCCACTCTGGCATCTTCATCTTCAGTCTAACTTGTCCACTGGCCGCATGACTCCAATCAAACGTCTTATCAATCCGCGCATCACTCGCCGATGGTTGGTGATAACGACTGGG
>CAZSUM010000073.1:9130-10928 GCA_964610015.1 uncultured Lentisphaeraceae bacterium | reverse complement strand
CCTGAGTACAACCCTCTTTTTTCACTGGCTGGAGGGATACAGATTTTACTTCTTTTCGATACATAAGCATAATTAATACCCACCACAGGCCTTGATTTGTCACCGAAAATACCTGTGAGAAATTTACTGATCCGGGTACATCTTGAGAGGGTGTGGGCCTAAAAAACAGATAATGACACGTGTTGCTTTGAAAGGCGGACAGCAGGATATGGCACTTAAGGAAGAATTTGAACAATCCGGTAACTGGCTGTTTCGTTGGCGGAGTTTTCTGCCCCTTGCGGGAGGTGTCATTCTCCTCGTTGCTTTTCGGGAGTACAAATATCCGGGGAATAGCGAGATGCTCGATCACTTTTGGGAGGGGTTTTGTCTCTTTGTCAGTTTGCTGGGGTTGTTGATTCGTGCGTACACGATCGGGCATACCCCTAAACGCACGTCCGGGCGAAATACCAAAAAGCAGGTGGCTGATTCGCTTAATACCAGCGGGGCCTACTCGATGGTGCGCAATCCCCTCTATCTTGGGAATTTTGTCATGGTATTGGGTGTGGTTTTGTTTGCACACCTTTGGTGGTTAACGCTGATCTACACGCTGGTTTTCTGGCTTTATTACGAGCGGATTATTTTTGCAGAAGAGACCTATCTCAGAGGCAAATTTGGCGAAGAGTATCTCTCTTGGGCGAATCAGACGCCCATCTTCATTCCAAAGTTCAAAAATTACAAAAAACCAGACCTTCCTTTTTCGCTAAAAAACGTGCTTCGGCGAGAGTACAATGGGTTTTTTGCGGTCATTATCTGTTTATTTTTATCAGAGGTCTTGGGAGACCTTTTCCTCAATCATAAATTAATTGGAGTTTGACTGGGGATGGGGCGTGATCCTCGCGGTGGGTTTTGTTGTTTGGATGATCTTGCGGACGCTTAAGAAAAGAACAACTTTGCTGGATGTTGATGGAAGATAAGAGTGTCTTTATCCATCGGGTGTTGTTGGATATTGACCCAGACAAGATAGCTTTGATGTATCGATCAAGATAGTTCTGACGTGTTGATCAGGATCTGTTGCGAATCGATGGAGGAGACAGAGAGCGGAAATTGGTGTGTGACAAATAATAAAGAAGGAACCCCATGCAGAAAAACATTGGATTATTGCAATCGTACGTGAGCGTACGTCTCGTTGCCTGTTTGTTTGGGCTGTTTGCCTGGCAACGTGTGCAGGGTGTGGATTTGGGTAAAGTAATGCCCATGGGAGACTCGATTACATTAGGTGTTCCCGTGAATGGAGGGTATCGCGATCCGCTGTATGCTCTTCTGACCAACCGGGCTGATACCTTCACCTTTGTTGGCTCCGGCACTGGCTATGCGACAGATGCGCTCACGGCTGCCGGACAGGCTCATCATGAAGGACACAGCGGTTTTGTGATCACAAATGGTACCGGCCGGTCAGGATTGGATGAGTATCTCAACAACTGGATTGGTCCTGGCAAAGAAGAGCCTGACAAGATTTTGCTGATGATCGGCAGTAATGATATCAATCTCAGCTATGATATGCCCAATGCGCCAGCACGTTTGAGTGATCTTATCACGCACATTTACAGTTATCGTCCCAACGTCATCCTCTATCTGGCGTCCATTATTCCTATGTCCACAGGAGGTCATCAAACGGATGTTCAGACCTTCAATGCCGCGTTTCCTGCGATCGTAGCCAATCACCAGACCCTTGGGCGCAACGTGATTTACGTCCCCATGTATGAGGCTTTGGATATCAGTACGGATCTAAGTGACGGGTTGCATCCGAATGCGTCTGGGT
>CAZSUM010000073.1:2456-9120 GCA_964610015.1 uncultured Lentisphaeraceae bacterium | reverse complement strand
CGGCGCTTCACACGCCCGCGAGCCTGACGGTTGCGGTTGCCAGTCCAGCGAACAATCAGGCGTTTACGACCAGCGAGTCTGTTTCCGTTACAGCTACGGTGATCAATGCCACGGGGGCCTATGCCGTTCATGTCTACATGAATAGTGGTGAAGGCGCGTTTTCCGAGGTCGGGTCTGGTGGCTCCTCCTCACCGTATTCAGTCAATATCGGCGCATTGTCCGCAGGCACATATCACATCTATGCGTCGGTCACCGATACGCTCACAACCACGAATACGCTGACAAACACCTTTACGGTTGCGGTTGTTGGTCCCGATATCTGGGCGAGTGGGGCGACAGCCAACTGGAGCGAAGGCGCAAACTGGACAGAGCAGAGCGCTAATCGGCCCCCAGCCAGCAAAGATTCTCTCGTGTTCGAGGCGACCACCGGAACGACGACGCTGAACAACGATCTGACGACCGCCGCATTTAGCTTGGCGGGCATCACCTTCAACGCCAGCGCGCCCGCCTACACCCTCGGCGGCAACACGTTTGCGCTCAACGGTGGTATAACCAATGGCAGTTCCAGCGCTCAGACGATCAACACGCCTTTTAGTCTGACAGCCGAGCAAATGATCTCAACGGCTCCTGGTAATATGACGCTCGGCGGGATCATCAGTGGCTCCGGCAATGGCGGGATCATCAAGACTGGCACGGGCCTGCTCACGTTGACCAAGCCAAACACCTACAGCAACCTGACCGTCAATGCGGGTACGCTCAAACTCAACCATGGTGGAGCGGGCAGGGATACGATGAGTGGCAAGGTGACCGTGAATAACGGCGGTACGCTGTCGTTTGGCAGTTATAACCAGTTGGGCTCATCACCCGTGATTCCGGTAGTCGTTAATGCGGGCGGCGCAATCGATTCGTCGGCAACGGTAACCACGTTCAGAGACTTGAAACTGGCAGGTGGAAATCTGCTCGGCAAGGGAGGCTTTAATGCCTCTTGGGGGGCGTTCGCGCTGTTCGGGACGTTGAGTGTTGCAGCGGACTCTTCGATTCACACCGTTAGTGGCAATAACAACGCGCTAACGCCGGGAGAATTCAACGGGAATTAAACGTTGAATATCGATGTCGCGTCGGGGGCCACGCTCACAGAGAAGCTTCCGATTTTGGATTATGTTTATACGGGTGCGACCAAAGTGTATTCGATCGTCAAATCCGGTGCAGGTACGGCCGTGTTTTTCGCAACCAACACCTATAGTGGGGGAACGACGCTTCAGGCGGGCACACTTGAGGTGGCTGCTTATACGAATCTTCCAACGACGGGAGCACTGACGTTTAGCGGCGGTGTTTTACGCGTCACAGGAACGACCTTCACCAATCGCAATGGCTACAACGTGTCTTGGATATCAAAAGGCGGTGGGTTCGATGTGGCCCACGCAGACAACCTGCTGACAGTGACCAACACCCTGAGTGGCAGTGGGGGATTGAATAAGCTAGGTGCCGGGACATTGATGCTCACGGGTCAGAACACCTACAGTGGCGATACAACGAATAGCATGGGGCTGTTACGACTGGCAAGTTCAAGTGCGGTCTCAAACAGCACCGTTATTATGGACGGGGGCGATTTAGAATTTGCTACCTCTGCAGGAACCAATATCACGTTGGGTGGACTTGCGAATACGGTTGCGGGCCTACAGAGTGAAGTGACGCTGTCCAATGACATGGGCCAAGCGATCGCGTTGACGCTAGGAAGCAAGGGCGACACGATAAATTACGCGGGTATTTTTTCTGGTAGCGGGTCGTTGATAAAAAAAGGTAACGGTGTTCTTACACTTGCCGGGACCAACACGTATACGGGGGCACCTGGCTTATGGGGGAAACTCTGTCTGTCTCTGAAACAAACAATCTACCTGTTTCGGGTGGGTTGACCTTCAACGGCGGAACGCTTCAACTCACGGGAACGTCACTCTCCAATTTAGACGCGTATGCGATCAATTGGCCTACCTTCGATGGAGGCTTGGATATCGCAGATGCGGCAAATGCGATCTCCCTGACCAACCTACTTGCGGGTACCGGCCGCCTGACCAAATTGGGTGCGGGTTCGTTGACTCTTGCCAATGCCAACACCTATAGCGGGGTGACGACCAATGGTGGCGGCGTGTTGGTGCTGGCGGACAGTGCTGCGCTGGCCAACAGCACGCTGGTTATGAACGGCGGTCGGCTCATTTTCTCCGAAACGGCGTCGAGCACGGCCTTCACCTTGGGGGGCTTGGCCGCAGCGAGTTCAGGCGAAGGCTATGATTTGGCGATGACCAACGGACTTGGTTCCGCCGTGGCGCTGAGTGTCGGCGGAAACAGTGCGAATACGACTTACGCTGGGGTGCTGTCCGGAAGTGGTTCCCTGACCAAGGTCGGCGGCGGCGCGCTGACGCTCTCGGGCGCGAACACCTTTGCCGGTCATACAACCAACAGCGCTGGACTGCTCGCCTTGGGACACGCCAACGCGCTCGGGATGGGTATGCTGATGATGAACGGCGGCGCGCTGGGAGCCTCAGCCGACCTCTCCAGCGCAGCAGGTGTCACGAACGCCGTTGTGTTACAGCAAGACTCCTGGGTTACCAACGATAGTCACTTGCGGCTGTCTGGCCTCGTTAGCGGCATGCCTAATAACCTGACCAAAACGGGGAGTGGCAATCTGATCTTGTCGGGCGGCATTACCATCAACAATGTCACGGTCGACGGGGGAACGCTGACGCTGGCGAGACTGCCCGGGAACGTGTCCGAAACGCTGTTACCGAAGGGGACCTTCACCATCAACAACGGTGGCAAGTTGGCGTTTACGGGCTACAACCAGCTCCGTGACTCTACGGTCACGCCCCCCGTTGTGGTCAACGCAGGTGGTGTGGTCGATTCAGGTAATACAGTAACGACCTTAAGAGACGTGCACCTAGCAGGGGGTACCCTGCGGGCGATTGGAAACTTTGGTCAGCAATGGGGGACGTTCGTACTGTTCGGAACGTTGAGCGTGACAGAGAGTTCTTCCATTTTGGATATCACCGGAAATGTCAACAATGGAATCACGCCAGGTGCGCATCAAGGCAACCAGACGCTAACTCTCAATGTGTCGGAAGGTGCGATCCTCACCAACACGGTTCAGATCCGCAACTCTATAACGGATGTGACACTGGCCCCTGTTGTTTATTCGATCACCAAGGCGGGGTTAGGGTCGGTTGTGTTAGGAGCTGAGAACACCTATGGCGGAAAAACAACGATTCATGCGGGGACGCTGAATTTCGCTCACAGGTATGCGGTGTCGAACAGCACAGTCGTGATGAACGGTGGCAGCGTCGTCTTTAGTAGCGCGGTGGCTGGCAACGCCTTCACCTTCGGCGGTCTGGAATCTACGGGTGCGGGGCTAGGGTATGATATTGCGCTGACGAACGATGCGGGAAGTGCGATCACATTGATGGTGGGCAACAACGCTAGCAACACACTCTATGCCGGTGTGCTCTCGGGGAGCGGTTCATTGGTCAAGGTAGGAACAGGGACCCTGACCTTGACAGGGGCCAACACCTATACAGGCACTACAATGGTGAATGGCGGTACACTGGCAGCGACGAACATGACAACCCTGGGTGCGACACCGGATATTACCTTGGCACTGGGAAGCACGTTGGCCTTTTCTGCCAATGATGAAACCTTCAATGGCGCCTTGACCGTAAATGTCTCCTCCAACACGGCAAGCCTGATGACAGTGAGTGGTCCCTTGGTTCTGGGTCCGGAAAGTTCATTGACTGTCACGCCAGAATCACTCTTTACCCGAAACCGAAAATACACAATCGTAACCTGTGATACCTTAACGGGAACGTTTGGGACAACGAGTGGGTTGCCAGCCAGTTGGCAGGTACGCTACCTCTCGGATCGGATCGAACTTTTCTATGCCGAAGGACTGATGATCAGCGTGCAATAAGCTAAGCGTTAAGCAATCACGCTTCGTGCCTGATATAAGGATCTTCGTACGCCTGTTGGCAAGGTGCCGTGGGGCCTCAAAAAGTGCCCCATGGGCAACCTTGTCAACAGCGCTCAATTTTTGAGCTTGTGCGCTTCCTCGCTGGTCTATTTGCTAAGTCGTCTTTTGCTTTATCTGTTAACGCTCGTGCATCGGAGATGAACGATGTACCTACATAAAAATCTATATTGACTTTGTTTATTAGCTTTCCGCATAATTAAAACATTCTTAGAAAAGGCTATCTATTGGTAGTGGCTGTGCGGACAGAGCTGTTCGGACAGGTAAAGTGTGAAAACAACGAAGACCAGCGAATTGTGAGGTTTCCTATGATACTGAATCGTATTCGGATAGGGGTTCTGTTGCTTGTTGCCAGTATAACCATGGCAGACGTTCGGTATGTCTGGAAGGACAACCCCACAACGCCCGTGCCACCCTATACCTCTGGGTGGGCTGGTGCGGCCACCAACATTCAAGATGCCATTGACGTGTGTGCCGCTGGCGATGTGGTGTTGGTTACCAACGGTGTTTATGATGTGGGCGAGCGAGTGGCAACCAGCCAGACCGTGCCGAACCGACTGGTCATTGACAAAGCCGTGCGGGTCGAGAGCGTCAACGGGCCAGAGCTGACCTCAATCGTTGGCCGTTGGAACAGTGAGTCTGTGCCGCTGGGTGCGGCGGCAATTCGCGGGGTGTATATCGGTGGCGAGGCGGTGCTGTGCGGCTTCACGGTAGCGAATGGCGCAACGGAAAAGAGTGAATCTGGCAGTAACGGCAGGGGCGGCGGACTCTTTCTGGCGGCCGGGGGCTTAGCCACTAACTGCGTCATCACGGGTTGTTGCGCCTGGTCCGGCGGTGGCGCGGCTTCAGCGTTGGGTGCCGCCGGTAGCCTAAAAGGCTGTACGCTAACCGATAACCAGGCACTGTTTGCAACTTACACAAGTGCTCAGGGAGGCGGTGCCTCGCTGATTGATTTGGTTAACTGTATGGTTTCCTCCAACAGCGCCTATTACGGCGGGGGTGTCTATGATGGCACGCTGGAAGCGTGCGAGATTGTTGCGAACACGGCGGGGTATGATTGATTTGGTTAACTGTATGGTTTCCTCCAACAGCGCCTATTACGGCGGGGTATCAAGGGGGGGGGGGTCTATCATGGAACGCTCAACCGCTGTCGCATACGGAATAATGTGGCCGGTACGCCATCCACCGGTGTGGGCGGCGGCGTTTTCGATGCCAAACTTTATTCCTGCGTCGTCTCAGGTAACAGTGCGAGACAGGGGGGCGGCGTCTATGGGTCAACAGCAGCCAAAGGCCTGTTTAACTGCACTGTGGTCGGCAATACTGCATGGGTGACGGGTACGACACAGGGCGGCGGCGGTGTCTATGGTTCTGGGACCTCTTATCCGGTTCGTAACTCGATTGTCTACTACAATAACTCTGGAGGCGGGAGTGCCAATCTCTATCAGTGTTCGGTGTCCTATAGTTGTTCATTGCCATTGCCCACGGGTGCTGGAAATATCGCGACAGCACCGATGCTTGCCGATTTTGTGAATGGACGATTGTTGCCTAGCTCGCCCTGCGTGGGCATGGGAATTTACGAGACGTGGATGGCGGATGCCGTTGATCTGGAGGGCGAGGCACGAAGCAGTGAGGAGAGCGTGGATATCGGCGCGGATCAGCTTTTTGAAGACGGGTTGACTGGGTTGCTGTCGGTCTCGATCCAAGGGGCTGCATGGCCCTACTATCCGGGCATAGCCTATTCGTTCGAAGCAGTGATCGATGGCTCGCCGACGGACTTGCATTGGGATTTTGGTGATGGTCAGAGCACTCAAAATATGGCGCAGGTCTGTCACGTCTGGTCTGAGGGCGAGTACACGCTACGCTTGACGGTCAGTAACGCCACGCATTTTGCTGAGGCAACGCGACTGTTGAGTGTTGCGCCGGATACGCGGTACGTCTCGTTGACAGGGTCGCATGAGCCGCCCTTCCTAACATGGGCGACCGCTGCGACCAATATTCAGGATGCGGTTGATGTCGTGACGAAGAACGGTCGCGTGAAAGTGGCAGGGGGCACGTATGCCTGCGGCGGAAGAGCGTTTGGCACGGAGGCGGTTACGAACCGAGTATTGATTACAAATGTTGTTGAGGTCATTGCAACAGATGGGCCTGCGGCGACGTTTATTGTCGGTGCGGCGTCCAGCGCGCCTGTAACCAGCGGTCTTGGCAACGGCGCTGTGCGCGGGGTTCGGCTGGCAATTGCGGGGTCGTCGCTGGTCGGGTTCACGGTTACGGGTGGTCGCACGCGCTGGAGCACGAGTTCGACCGCTGCTGATTTTCTAGGGGGGGGTGTGTATTGCGCGGACGGCTCCTGTGTAGTCAGTAACTGTGTGGTGAGCGAGTGTGCGGCGGCGACTCGCGGAGGTGGCGTGTATCAGGGAACCATCCTGAGTTCGATTATTGAGAACAACGCGGCGTGCGCAACCAGTTCGAATAAAGGGCAAGGAGGCGGCATCTATGGTGCGGTGCTGGTCAGTAATTGCATCATCCGTGCGAACATGGCAAACGGTGGGGGCGGTGGGGTGTATCAAGGACTGCTCGTTGATTCGGTGGTGGACGGCAACCAAATCACGGGTTCGGGAAGTGGTGCCGGTTACTATGGCGGGGGTATCGGTT
>CAZSUM010000073.1:878-2446 GCA_964610015.1 uncultured Lentisphaeraceae bacterium | reverse complement strand
CTAAAAAAAACCGAGGTAAAAATGGATAAGAGATTGTATCTTGCCTCACCGCATATGTCGGGCGAGGAAATGAAATACATTAACGAAGCGTTTGAAAGTAATTGGATTGCGCCCCTTGGGAAAAACGTTACGGAATTCGAACATGAAATGTGCGCTTTTTCGGGTAGACCTTATGCGGCGGTTTACGGTGGCGGATATGCCATGCCTATCTCGACAACGCCGGTCTGTCCGCTCTATCGGTGTCGCCTGCTTAAGAACAGCGCTTCTTTACACGGTGGGGGAAGCTACTGCGGGGCGTTATACAGTTGCGTGGTGCTGGGAAACGCGGCAGGATCCATCGGCGGGGGAAGCGCGTACAGCACTCTCGAAAACAGTACGGTGGTTGGTAACGAGGCCTCAACGGGCGGCGGCACATATGGCGGCAAAGCCTACTATAGCATTATCTACTATAATCAGGCTTCGACAGAGGGGACTGAATACAAAAGCACGGAAAGCTACGGTTGCTGTACGACGCCCTACGATTTCAATTACACCTCGGGCATTAAGACTGTGGCTCCTCAAATGACCGGTCTGCGCGATCCGCATCTGCTGGCGGGGTCACCTTGTATCGACGGTGGCGATTATAAATTTTGGATGGTCAGCACAGAAGGTTTCGACATCGACGGGGAGTCTCGCTACGCAGGCTACACTTCGGATATCGGTGCGGACGAACGTCACGCTGAAACCGCAACAGGCCCGTTGACCGTTGAAGTGACGGTAGACCAAACGACTGTTGGACTGAACTATGCGCCGGAATTTTGGGCGGATGCAACAGGGCTGGTGGGCGAACTTTCTTGGTCCTTTAATGATGGTGTCGAGATAACAAACCAGAATCCGACGTATCATGCCTTTGCCGCGCCGGGGGTCTATCAGGTCGTGGTGACCGTCAGCAACGCAACACACGTCGCAAGCGCCACGCAGACCGTGACCGTGGTCATGGGCGATAGCTATGCTTCACCCACGGGCGGGCATGTGCCACCCTTCACGTCATGGGCTGATGCCGCCACGAACATTCAGGATGCGGTGGACGCAGCGATTTGGGGTGGAACAGTTTGGCTGGCAGATGGCACGTATCAACACGGTGGTCGTCCGGCAACAGGGCTGACGCTGACCAATCGCGTCTGTATCGAGAAGCCGATCATGGTGCGCGGGGCCAATGGCCCAGAGCATGTTTTAATTCAAGGTGCTTGGCATGAACCGGAGGTGAGCGTTTGGGGATCTGCAGCGATTCGGGGTGTGTATTTGGGGCACCCTCAGGCGCGTCTGGTGAGTGTGACCATTACCAACGGAGCGACCAGTTATGTTGAGGACGCCGGAGGGGGTGTCTATTGCAATAACGACGATGCAGTTGGGAGCAACTGCGTGATTGTTGCATGCCAAGCCTCTAGTGAAGGGGGTGGCGTTTTTAGCGGAATCTGGCAGTCTTGCGTGTTTCGTGAAAACGTTGCAGATTGGCTGGGTGGAGGTGCGGCAGAGAGCGATTTGATAGCCTGTATAGTGAGTGACAATACGGCTTTGTGGGGCGATGG
>CAZSUM010000073.1:0-868 GCA_964610015.1 uncultured Lentisphaeraceae bacterium | reverse complement strand
GAGGTCTTTCATCCGGCACAGCGTTGCGGTGTACCTTTAGTGGAAACAGCGCATATGATGATGGTGGTGGCAGTTATGACGGTTGGCTGGAAAACTGCTTGTTACTTCACAATCAGGCTGGTTACGGGGGCGGTGCAACCTATGGGGCCATGGATGCCTGTACGATCGTAAGCAATAGCGCTGGAGAGTGTGGTGGCGGTCTCTACGGGTGTTCTGCTCTTAACACCATCGTTTGGGGAAATCAGGCTCCGGTTGATCCCGAGTGGACGGATACAGACTTCGAGAACTGTCTCACGACGCCACTTCCGTCGGATGAGTATGATCGAGGTGGAAATTTGGCTGATGATCCTCAGTTTGTGAACCCATCGAGCAACAACTATCGCCTGAAAGCGACCTCCCCCTGCATCAATATGGGGGTGGTCGATGGGTATGCGGCACAAGAGGGCGCAACCGATCTCGACGGTCGAACACGGCTATTGAATAGTGCACCAGATATGGGCGCTTATGAATATGAGGCGCAAGCAGGACAAGCTGCATTGGGAACACCGATTGATTGGCTGGAAGCCTACTACGATGGCCCTGACTGGGACGAAGCAGAATTGGATGATTCAGACAATGATGGTTTCCCAGCTTGGATGGAATATATCGTCCAAACAGTTCCTACGGATGGCGAGAGTTTCTTTAAGGTTAATACCGTGTCGGTCGTTGATGGTGATATTGAAATTGAATTCAATACAGTCACAGGACGCGTGTATACCATTCAGCGCACGACCTCTCTGACTTCTCCTGCATGGGTTGATGTCGGAGACCCGATCGTCGGCGATGGCAGTCCTAAGACCGTTCCCATGACAGACAGTAGCGCATCGGC
>CAZSUM010000072.1:6734-10941 GCA_964610015.1 uncultured Lentisphaeraceae bacterium | reverse complement strand
GAACACCACCACCAACTGGATGCGCTCCAACAGCTCCGTCAACATCCAGACGCTAGCCATCGTGTTTCAGGCGTTTCAAAACCAGATGAACATAGCCGGGTACTGGGGCCTCAGCTCCGGCGGTGACCGCGGGATACGCGGCTCTCCAACCAATTTTTCGTACGGCTCGGTCGGTAACTGTTTCGCCGGCGCGGAGACGTGGTACAACGGAACCGCGTTGCTCACTTCCGCCTCTAGTTTCAATTACGCTCTGAACACGCCGGTCACGGCGCACCTCGAATCGCCGACAAAAATCGGCGCCGGTTACAATGCCATCGCGGGTTATTACATTAATACCCCCACCGACACGCGCCGCTTCCGTGGTGCGATCGGCGAGGTCATCGCTTACGACCGGATGCTGACAGAAACTGAAAGGGATCAGTTGAATCATTATCTCGCGCGGAAATGGCGCGAACCCGGGTATACCGTGAATACGGAGGTGTTCGCCTCCGGTTCGGAAGTCATTCTCGCAGCCGGCGCCAGCCTGGATCTGCGGGGCGTGCCGCTGGTTGTCGCCCGGCTCACTGGCGGCGGTGAGATAACCGGCGACGTAACGCTCACGAGCACCTACACCGTCACGCTCGATGAAAACGGCGGATGCCCCTATCCGCTCGCCGTGACCGGCGACCTGACGTTTACCGGTTGCGGGCTGGTCGTGGTTGGAACGCTGCAAAACGCCCAATACAAAGTGAAAATCGCCGAAGCCGGCGGGATTCTCACCGGCCTTCCGTCCTGGGATGAGCCGCAGCCCGGGTGGCAGGTTCTCAAGGAGGGCGGCGCGGTTTACCTCTACAAAAAGCTCGGCACGGCCGTCATCCTGCGCTGACGTCTGCCCTCCTAAGGACACACATGCGAAAAGGGTTGCTCACCTGTGCCGCGGCTCTCGCCGTCGGCACCGCCGTCGCGTCGGAAACGCTACGGGAGAAGACGTCCACTGGACTCGGCCTCGCGGTAAACGCCGCTGGCCAGATCACGGAGCTTTCCGGTTCTGGCGTGAATCGGCTACACCCGGACGAGCCGGGATTCCTCGTCACCGTCCGGGAATACGAGAAGAACGGGGACTGTTGGAAGATGTCCGATAAAACGCTCATGCCAAAGCAGATGACCCTTACCGATGCGCACGAAAAGAACAAGGTCTGGCGGATCGGGTTCGAAAACGACGCAGCAGTGGAAATCCGGATCGAGAACAAGGGCCGATATCTGCGTCTGGAAATCGTAGGAGCGACATCGCCCGCTGGCATCGCCGCGGTGAACTGGGGACCGTACCCCACCACGCTCCACGATACGGTAGGCCGATATCTCGGCGTTGTGCGGAGCAAGGATTTCGCCATCGGCGCGCTTTCGCTCGGCATCGGCACGGACGGTGTCTACCACGATGCGATGAGCGACGCCGCCTGCTTTTACGATGGAGAAAAGCCTGGCGGCATGCTGACGCTCTCGACGCTCGATCACACGCGACCGATCCGCTACAATGACGACCAGTTCATCTCGGTACCGGTGAAAGAGGCGGGAACGGTCGGCGGGGCGATCGCGCTGTGGGGTGTCGCTGACCCGTCTAAAGACCGCGAGCTGGATATTGTGGAGGAGATCGTCCGCGCCGAAGGCTTGCCATATCCAACGATCGACGGCGTGTGGGCCAAGAAATCGCCGCGCGCAAACGAGTCGGCCTTTTGGGTCAATTACGACGACACCACCATCGACGCCTGGATCCAAGCCGCCAGTGTCACAGGCGTCCGTGTGCTCTCGCGCTACAACTGCTTCGCTAATTGGGGCCATTTCGAACCCGACCCTACCGCGTTCAAGACCGGCTGGGAAGGCCTGAAAAAATGTTCGGACAAGGCACGCGAGCGCGGCATCCGCACCACAACCTACACGCTCTCCACCTTCACGCGCGCGTTCCGGCTACCGGAGCCGTTCATCGCTCCACGGCTCGACTCGCGCTTCAACCGTTACGTGGACAGCGTGACCGCGCTCGCGCGCGCCCTCCCAGGTCCAGAGAGCGTGAAAACCCGCGACACGTTCGAGTATGTCTTTTGGGCCGATCCAAAACTGCCGGCGGGCGTGGCGGACAACGAGATCCGCCTCGTCAAGAACCCCAAGACCTTCCAGCTTTTTGCGATCAACGCAGAGATCACGTGCGAGAAGGTGAAGAGTCTGGAGAACCGGCCCACACCGCGCCGTTTTCTCGACATCGACGGGGAGCTGGTCGTGTACCGCACCGCGGCGACTAACGACACCGAGGTCGTACTCGGCGACTGTGAGCGCGGGTTCTACGGTAGCGCGATCCAAGCGCACCCAGCCGGAACACAAGTGACGCGGCTAGACGGCTACGATCACTACGACTCCTTGATGCCCGGCACCGACGAAATGATCAGCGAGGTGGCGATGAATATCGCCGCCGCCACGAAGAAAGGCGGCATGGGCAACATCATCCTCGACGGCGTGGAGCGTGCGGACCGCAGCGGCAACGACAACTACTCCGTCAACCGTTTCATCCAAACCATCTACACCAACCTGCCGCAGGATGGCGTGACGTTCGTCGGCAGCCGGATGACGCATTACACCTGGCACCTCTTCACCACCCAGAGCTGGGGCGAACACGACATGAAGCGCGGCATCCGCGGCTCACAGCTCGAGACGCGTCTCCAACACCAACTGAACCTTCGCCGCAGCGACTATCCGAACAAGCTCGGCCAGTATTACCCCGACGCCTGTTCGCTGGAGGACATCGACTGGATCATGGCGCTCGCCGCTGGTTACGACGCAGGCGTGGACTTCCAGTTCGCCCTGCCAAAGACCTACGAGAAATGCGAGCGCATCCGCCTGTGGGAGGACGCCCGCCGCGCTGGCGCGTTCACCGAACGCGAGAAACAGCTCATGCGCCAGACAGACACGCAATGGGGGTTGACCCAAGAGAACGGGCAATTCAAGCTTTCGTTCGTACACAGATGGAAGGGCGACCGGTTCGAGGAGCTCCCCTCCTCCGCAGCACCGGTGAAGGCGCTTGGAGCAGGCGCAGCCGTGATGCCGCGCTCGATCGATCGGGAGTGGGTCCACGCCTCTGGGCAGTGCGAGCGCTGGTGTATCACGGACGACCTCGCAGCAGAGGTGTCGGCAAAACCGGCAGAATTCGAGGTCATATCGCCAATTGACAACCGCAAATGGGCGATGACCGCACCGCTTTTCGTCATGCGCGTGCCCGAAGACGGCCAACCAGTGGTCAACCCCGTCACGCACTACCGCTGGAACAACCGCCACTGCAGGATCCGCGTAAAGACCACGCTCGCGCCGGGCGAGTATGTGACGATCCCGCACCGGGTGTCGGTAGCGTTCGTCTACAGCGCGCGCCACGAGCTACTGCGCGAGGTGGACCTCGAGGATATCCCGCGTGCGTCCTTCGCCAAGGGCGACAAGATGGGCGTGGCCTTCACCTCGGACAACGCAGAACCAGTTCCACTACGCGTGAACCTGCGCTTCATCGAATCGTCCATCGACTGAGAAAGCGATGAACCCTCGATCGCATTGACGGGCCTATACACGCGGAACCTCCTTCGATGGGGATGCCCGTTGCCGGACCGGTTTCTTGTCCTTCAGCAATTGAAGCGGGCTCACCGAAACCTGCGGCGCCAGTGTTCCCAACCACTCCTCGCGCCCCAAGGCCCGCAACACCTTGACAAAAGATGTGACCGTCGCCCCTTTTCCGGCCTCCAGCCGTTTGACCACGTTCAGCGCCACGTCGGCTCGCTCGGCCATCTGGCGCTGGTCGATGTTCTGGCGCAGGCGGAGCGCGTGCAAATACTGCCCGAGTTGCGTCTCCCATTCACCCGTTGTCAAACGTATTGCCATGAATAGCCCTTTTTAAGTCCATTGAATGCGATTATCGCATCTAATAGCCCTAAAGAAGTCCATTAGTAAAAGCACAGAGAGAGAACATTGTAAAGTTAAATGCCGCAGATATAAAAGGGGCGCATTTACTTTGTCCTTTGACCATCGCTAATACCCTGCGTTTTTCAGCAGAGATATCCAGAGTTCCCACCATTGCTCGGTAAAATCGGACTGAATATCCGCATTGTGGCTCGGTGCCGGATTTACCGTTAACGGCAATTCCACTTTTGAGCCATTGGCACGGTGAAAAGTTTTGCCGCCGTCATCGGAATAGGCATATACC
>CAZSUM010000072.1:6326-6724 GCA_964610015.1 uncultured Lentisphaeraceae bacterium | reverse complement strand
CGATAAAATGGGCATTTGCACTGAGCCCCCTTATAGCCATTTTTAAGTGCATTCTATTTGTACGGTCAAAACGGATTCCCCATCTAGATCGGCAGTAGTTATAGAAATTGGGCTGCCATGCCCAGACAAGAGCCTTGGGCCCTACGGTGGTGGTAACTCCGCCGCGGACACTTTGGATAAGATAGTTACTCCAGCCGGGATTGTTCTTCTCGGCGGAGGAAATCACTCCGCGAGCATCGCCTCCCAATTCAGTCCAGCGACGCTTCTCAGTGTCGTAGCTATAGAGCCCCCAACTTTGCCAGCCGAATACATTTATTCTACCGTAGAGGTAAAGCTGGCCATTGTTATCCTGAACAAAATTCATATAGTTCAAAACTAATGATGGAATGTGGCGAGGA
>CAZSUM010000072.1:2309-6316 GCA_964610015.1 uncultured Lentisphaeraceae bacterium | reverse complement strand
CCTACAAATTCTAAGGAGGTGATATCACCTGGTTTTTTTGAAACCCAGTAAAGCTGTTTTGGAAAATCATCGCTCTGCTCATCGCGAGACAAACCAATCTTCTCCCAACTGCCAGGGATGTAAGAGCCGGGATGCGGCGTGTTGTGCTGGCCTCCTACAATATGAATATAACCATCTTTGTCGATGGCGATCGACCAGTTGCGTAACTTTCCATCAGTACCATCAAGAATAAAATTCTCCCCTTCCAGATATACCGATTTTGCATTGCCAGCGGCATCTGTTTTGGTGATTTTAACTCTATAGATATGCGGCGCACCAGCTTTTCGCCATTTTTTGGCATCAGGATACTTAACAGCCAACTCCTGCACTGCTTTTTTGAAATCTTCCTCGCTGATTGGCTCAACTGCCTTTTCTAGAACACCTTCACCAAGTTTGTAAGCAAAGCCTTTGTAGTTTGCAGCAGGTGTATAAGCCCATTCAAAGGTCTTCTTATCCTGTCTGGCATTTCTATCTGGATCACCTTGCGAGAAGAATATATCGCCGTACTTCGCTGGCGGCAGGGCACGATAGATATCCAGAGCGTCCATATAATGACCATTTTTGACCAGTGGCAGCACCCCTGCGAGATAAGGCTTCGACATGTCAAGCGAATCAAAAACAGGTTTAGCCAATGCCAACCCTATCACCTCACGCACCCGCTCATTTTTCGGGTCAATGTCCAAAAGTGCTCGCATCAGGGCATTTCGAAACACATCATCGACTCGCGGCAAACGAACACCTTGCTGTTTCAGAACACTTTCAAGAATTCCAACCAGTACAGGTACGGAACTCTTTGCCTGAGTCTTCATTTCAGCCAAAGCTAAGACACATGCCGCTCGATCTTCACTCGGCGATTTCTCATCCTGAATCTTCCGAGTTAAACTCACAATCGCATTCTGTAGAGCTGCTCGAGATTTGTCATCACCGATCTTCATCAGCAGGCTTACGGTAATACCACAATTCTGCCACTCGTCCAGCGACTTGGTTAGAATCGGAAGTAACACCTCAAACATCTGGCGAATTGCCTTTGTATCTCGTTTTCCCAGTTGCTTTAGGGCCTGTTGACGACCCTCAACGGATAGTGTGGAGAGACTCGAGAGTGGTATTTCCCTTCCATTGATGACCATCGCATCAGCCGCAAGTATCCGCGGCTGTTCAACTGGCCGGGTCGCTTGATAAAGTTGTGTTACTGCCTCTGGTGTCAGGGCACGGTCGAACAGCACCAGATCAAGGACTGACCCATCCAGTGAATTCGAAATTGGCGGATGAAGCATCCACCACTCGGCACAATTTCCAATAATCAGCGGATACTTCAGGGCTTTAAACTGAACATTGTCCATTGACTGAACAAGTTGGCCGTTCAAATAGAGTTTGCCTGTTCCCGATTCATAGGTGTAGAGCAGATGCTGCCATTTGTTGACCGCAATATCGCCCTTCTTATCAGCCTTGGAAGCGATGCCTTCACGCGGTGGATTGCTGACGAACTCGACTTTGCCGTCTTTCCGAATTCGCAAGACGATTGATGACTCGGACCAGAGACGGATGGGATTAGCCATGCCCATAAAGAGCATGCCACTTCGCTGATATGATTCCTGACGACTAAACAACCACCCACCAATTGTAAGTTTATCGATTCGATACTTATCATTACTCGGCACCTCGGCCCACTGGAAGCCACTGGTAAAGTTCAACAGGCCGTTCTCCCAGGATGTATGATAAATCCTGCCATTATTATTGTTTCCAGAGCGGTCATAAAGAATCTCACCCTGCCCTTCATCAGCCGGCCAATAACCAATCGGATGCATCTCAAGAACATGTTGCCAACGCGTAACCTTACTGTTTTCATCAGCATTCAAAACAGTGGACGTTAGTACAGTTAAAATCAATAAATTAACAAGCCCAGATCTAATCATGTTCATAACTTCACCCTTTTTCATAAAGACAGTTAGTGTCATTCTTATCGTTATCAGGTGCATAAGAATTGAGCAAAAGCTTTCGCATTGGTTCGTCGAAGTGTTTGTCTATCATACTATGATATTATCACTAGCATCCCATAGGCTAACCCAAAAACATTCCGGTTCCCATCATTGGCACCTATTATGCCGGGGGGGGTAAAAGTGTCAACCCCGTAACCGTTTAGCGGATTTCTGCGCAAATTGTAATATTAGCTCGGACACATGGACTACGCCGCCAACGCCGCGCTCGGCGTGCCCATCGGTAGCGGATCTGTAGAGTCCCTCTGCTCGCAGTTCCAGAACCGCCTCAAGCGGACCGGCCAGTTCTGGACAAAGGAGGGCTTCGCAGCACTCCTCCGCATCATCGTCCGAAACTCGAACGGCGAACTCGACTCCCTCTGGCAGACTTCCGCAGCCTAACCCAAGTCAGTGAAACGGGGATGCGCCCACCTTGAACAAGGCCCGCAACCCTCTTACTTTTCCTTGACAGCCACGCAGGATTGCATACACTTAAAGTGTAAGTTTAAATGCAAGGGTCATGTAATCGTTTGTGCCTAACCGCATAACTGATGGAAAGGAATGGCAGCCATGAGCATACACACGTCTAGACAGTTGATCGTACGGGGCATGCTGATGATAGGTTTAAGCTTCGGCATTCCCCTTTCCCATGCACAAAACACCCCCCTGCCGGACCCGGCCCAGGCTCCGGCAGTGACAGTCCCTGCGGATCAGGCCATGACCGGTGTGGGCGAAGCCGCCGCTGACCTAGGAGGATCACTTCGCACAGGCGGACGTAAGGCCGCTGATCAGGGACGCAAACTGTGGCATGATGCGCTGCTGCCTGCCGCCCAGCGCACAGCCTCCGCACTGCCGGGCGTACTCAAAGGACTGCTGTTGCTGCTGGCTTTCTGGATTGCCGGCAAACTGGCCGGAACCTGCGTACGCAAACTGCTGACACTCACCCGCATTGATGAGCGTGCGATGCGCGATTGGGGACTAGAGAGTCTGTTGAAAAAACCGGACGGTCAGATGCGGTCACTGGCCGCGCTGGCTGGAAATACCGTCAAATGGCTGCTTCTGCTCTTTGGTTTCGTGGCCTTCTTTAATGCCCTCAACCTGTCCATGGTGGCTGGTCCGCTACAGAATGTTCTCGACCGGATTGTCGGCACCATGCCGAACCTGCTCAAAGCCGCTGTTATTCTGTTTATCTACTGGGTTCTGGCCGCTGTGATCCGGGCCGGTGTCACCCGCGCTCTGAATGTCGTCAAGTTTGACGAACGGGCCGGTAAACATCTGTCGCTGCCGCAGAGTGAAGGTCAGGCCGTTGGACCCAGCGCCATGGTCGGCCGATTGCTCTTCTACATTATCCTGCTGTTCGGTGTACCGCCCTTTCTGGAAGCACTGGACCAGCAAGCACTGGTGTTGCCGTTACAGGATATGCTCTCCAAGGCGCTCGGCTTCCTGCCGAACATTTTTGCCGCAGCCCTTATTCTGATTGTCGGACGTATTGTCGCAACTATTGTGCGTGAGGTCGTCGGCAACTTTCTTGCCGCCTGCGGTGCTGACACCGGAGCGGAGAAGCTGGGACTCACCCGGATGCTGGGTGCAAATAAACTTTCAGGCATCATCGGGCGAATTGCCTATTTCTTCATCTTCATTCCGATTCTTGTCTCGGCTGTGGACAGCCTCGGGATCAAGGCCATTTCCGATCCGATCAAAGCCACACTGCAAAAGATTCTTGAGGCCGTGCCAGCACTGCTGGTAGCGCTCGTCATTGTGGCCATCGGTTACATAGTCGCCAAGATTGTCCGGTCACTGGTTGAAGCGTTTCTCAGCGGCGTCGGGCTTGACGGCTTGCCCAGCCGATTGGGGCTGACTTTCCTGGAGCCCAAACCCGGACAGATGACGCTTTCAGGACTGGTCGGAGCTGCGGTCTCGGTGGTGATCATGCTGATTACCGCACAACAGGCCACCGCCACTCTGGAATTCACACAACTCTCTGAGCTACTGCGC
>CAZSUM010000072.1:0-2299 GCA_964610015.1 uncultured Lentisphaeraceae bacterium | reverse complement strand
CGCCGGATTGTAGAATATCTGCCCAGTCTGGTGGTCGGACTTGTCATTCTACTGGCAGCCCTAAGCCTTGGCAAACATGTCGGTGCACTGGTCACAAGCACCATGGGAACCCATGCGCATGCCAAAGTGCTGTCCAACGTGGCGCGTTACGCCATCACCCTGCTAGGGGCCGGCATGGCACTGGAACAGCTCGGTGTAGGCAAGGAGATTGTGATGGTGGCGCTTGGCGCGCTCTTGGGCGGCACCGCGCTCGCCTTGGGCCTAGCTTTCGGACTCGGCGGTAAAGACCGAGCCAAAGAAGTCATCGAGCGCTGGAACCGCACCGACTGATTAGAAAGCATTTCGATTAACTGTAGCCAAGTAAGTACCGGGTGTCAGTGTAGGGATTATTCCCGCTCCGCACGCGGAGCGGGAATAAAGGTTGCAGGTAACACTGATAGGGCGGTTTGATGCTTCGCCCCCAATCGGAGATTAGGCAATCCCGAAACCGCCGCGGCCTTGTCGCCACCACCAGTCGCAAGGGGGGCGCGGGCTTGCCGATCAGCTTCTCCAGCCGGTCCACCTCGGGGCCTTGAGCGCCCAGTCCCTCTATCAGTATCGGCGTAAGAGGCTTTTCAGAATAGGTCTTCTGCGTCCTATTGGTCCTATTCTCCTCTCCAAAACAATGCCCGGATAGTGTTTGTTGCACCTGAACGATGTGTGTTATCTTTATGACCGTGAGACTTTAAGACCCTTTCTTAACCATGATCTTTCGTTTTGATGTTTGGGTATGATCAACAAGAAAAATCTTACAGAGACCGACATCCGCACCAAGTTCATCACGCCTGCCATTGTGGGCAAGAGCGATGAAAAGTGGGATTTGATGACACAGGTGCGCGAGGAGGCCTATTTCACCAAAGGCCGGGTGATTGTGCGTGGTAAAACCGTCAAACGCGGTGAGGCCAAAAAAGCGGATTACCTGCTCTTTTACAAGCCGAACATACCCATGGCCGTCGTGGAAGCAAAGGACAATAAACACTCCGTTGGCGACGGGATGCAGCAGGCGCTCGATTATGCCGAGATCCTCGATATTCCTTTTGCTTACAGCTCCAACGGCGACGCCTTTCTCGAACATGACCGGACCGGCATAGGCGCAGTCGTTGAACGCGAGATCCCGATGGACCAGTTTCCGACGCCCGCAGAGCTTTGGCAGCGCTACTGCGCTGCCAAAGGCTACACGCCCACGCAAGAAGCAGTCGCCATTCAGGAATATTACGACGACGGCACCAGCAAGCAACCGCGCTATTACCAGCTTAACGCCATCAACCGCACCGTGGACGCCATCGCGCGAGGCGTAGACCGCATTCTACTCGTGATGGCCACCGGCACGGGAAAGACTTACACCGCCTTCCAGATCATCTGGCGTCTATGGAAGTCAGGAGCCAAAAAGCGCATCCTTTTCCTCGTGGACCGCAATGTTTTAGCCGACCAAACAAAAACCAACGACTTCAAGCCGTTCGGCCAAGCGATGACCAAGATTACCCATCGCACGGTCGATAAGTCTTACGAAATCTACCTGTGTCTCTATCAAGCCGTCACTGGCACCGAGGAAGAGCAGAACATCTACACGCAGTTTTCACCGGACTTCTTTGACCTCGTGGTCGTTGATGAGTGTCACCGCGGCAGCGCCGCCGACGACGCTACCTGGCGAAAAGTGCTCACATACTTCTCGTCCGCCACCCAGATCGGCATGACGGCCACCCCGAAGGAGACCCGCGATGTTTCCAACAGCGAGTATTTTGGCGACCCTATCTACACCTACTCGCTGCGACAGGGCATCTCCGACGGTTTTCTCGCGCCCTATAAAGTCATCCGCATCGGTCTTGACCGGGATCTGGACGGCTGGCGACCGGAGATCGGCCAGAAGGATAAGTACGGCTGCGTCATCGAGGATCGCGAGTACTATGTCACCGATTTTGACCGTACGCTTGTTCTCGAAAAGCGCGTCGCCGTGGTTGCCACTAAAATCACGGAGTTTCTCAAAGCCACAGACCGATTCTCCAAGACCATCATTTTTTGCGAGAATATCGACCACGCTGAGCGCATGCGGCAGGCGTTAGTCAACGCCAACCCCGATCTGGCCGCCGCTAATAACAAGTACGTTATGCGCATCACCGGCGATAACGACGAGGGCAAGGCCCAGCTCGATAACTTCATCGATCCCGAAAAGACCTATCCCGTTCTTGTGACAACCTCTCGCCTCATGAGCACGGGCGTCGATGCCCAGACCTGCAGGCTCATCGTGCTTGATCGCTCGATC
>CAZSUM010000071.1:0-10958 GCA_964610015.1 uncultured Lentisphaeraceae bacterium | reverse complement strand
CGGCAATCAACCCGAGCGCAGCCCAAGATGATTGGGTTCGTACGGCTACTGCAGCAAGTGGCATCAAGGTTGCTGCGGCAGTCATGATTGTTAAGCGGGCTTTACGACTTTGCCATCCACGGCGGACGAGCCAATCTGATAGCGCACCACCCCCCGGACCCCCAATGTCTGAGGCCAGAAAAGGCAGCCACCCGAACAGCCCAATCATGGCCAAGGTGAACCCTCTGCCAGTTTGAAGATAGTCCGGCAACCAGAACGAGAAGAAGTAGGTGATGGGATCAGTCAATAAACGGCAAAAGAAGAAACCGACACAGACTGGGTTTTTCAGAAGACTAAGCATCGATGGTTTCGCCATCGTATCTAGCGTTGCAGCGGTTTGGGCGACTGCAGCACGATCGGCAAGGATTAGGCGGCGCTCATCTTCCAGCAGGCGCGGGTGCTTTTCTGGTGAGTGGTAAAAACGACCCCACGCCATTAGCAGGAGAAGCCCAGTAGCGCCTGTGACGATGAAAGCTGATTGCCAACCCAATTTGACGGCCAAGAACGATACAAGTGGTGGGGCAATCACTGCGCCCAAGATATTTCCGTTGGAGAAGACGGCCATGCACAGGCCTCGCTCCTTACGCGGAATCCATTCGGCAATGGCTTTTACGCCTGCCGGACTGTTAAAGCTCTCACCCAGCCCCAGTAAAAAACGGAAGACCGCCAAAGTGACCCAGCCTGCAACTACGGCGTGTGCTATGCCTGATAGCGACCAGAAGGCGAGCGCAATCATGATGCCCAGCTTAACCCCTAAGCGGTCTAGTACCTGTCCGCAGAAGGTGTATCCGAGCGTGTAAGCGGCCAGAAATGCGGTGACCACATAGGAGTATTCGACAGACCCGAATCCGAGGTGTCCCTTTAGGGTGGGCGCGAGTACTGAAAGCGCCTGTCGGTCAAGGTTGTTGACCATCGCAGTCAGGAATAGGAGCGCGACAATGCCCCAACGTTGATGAGTGCGGAGATAGGAGGAAACAGACATATAGACAACTCTAAAACTATGGGGTTACGGGTCTTCCCTCGGTGTAATGGATGGCAAAGCGTCACGATCAACCAGTGCTCCAAACGCGCGTAGTCTATTTTTCAGGAGTAGCAGGTCAACTTCGGCGTTGGACCTGTTGTTGCGAACAAGTTGCGTCGCAGCGACACCGCAGGCTTCTCCCATGGCCATACAGGGCGCCATGACCCGCAACGGTCCCAACACGTCCCGTTCTACACAGATCGCACGCCCTGGGCAGAGCAGGTTGAGGATCGGACGCGGAACCATGATCCGGTAGGGAATCGGCGTGCTCAGCATTTTGTGCACCTTGTTTACGAATTTTCCTTCAGACTCATCGATTAGCGGTTGAAGGCTCGGGTTTTGCGGGTCGGGAAGATCCCACCCATACATGCTGAACCCGACGGTGTCCCTGAAATGGATGTCGGCTGCCAGATCCGTTACCCGCAAACAGAAGTCAGATTGAAGGCGCCGAGTTTCACGGATACCCAACAGCGGGGCGATACATTTCATCTCTGCATGTTGAAAGCCGGGGAAGTGTTTACGGAAAATATTGAGTAATGCGTAGGCCTCTTTTCTTCCCGCGATCAAGCCTGCTGTGCGCTAGTGGCCGTCGATGCCGTTCACACCGGTCAGCCGCATGGTGTTGATCATCGCTACATCCTGTTGTACAAGTTGGACGGAGATGAAGATGTCGTACGGAAAGGGCCACTCTCCCTTTTTTCGAAGGTCACGGATGGTCTCCCTGAATTTGGGGCTCTTACTGATCTCGATGGCTGTGCCAAGCGCCTGATGATCCACATTATAAAGGTGGAAAGTCAAGGAGGCTGGCGTCATCAATCCGTCCGAATCGCGCCCTACATGTAGGTCGCAACCACTGAACGCAGCAACATCCGCATCGCCGGTGGCGTCGATGAAGGCTGTGGCGGGTACAGCTTGAATGCCGCTTTTATTCTGAAGAATGACATGTGTTATGCGGTTTGCGTGGAGCACCACATCAATGACCCGTGTTTCATAGAGAACCTCGACTCCGTTATGCTGCACCTTTTCGTCCAAGAACTGTGCCATGGCAAAAGGGTCGATCGGAATACCGTGAATGAACCAAGGGAGCCAGCCATGAGGATGATAGACGCGGTTCTCTGTTTGTCGGGGTATGATGGCACAGCCCCGGGCGGTTGCTTCTTCGACGAGTGTCTGGAACAGGCCGCTGACAACCCACTCGCCTTTTTGGGTCCGTCCCCCAAGCCAGTGCGAGACAAGGCCAGAAGTCGCCATGCCGCCGAGTTGTGATTGCCCTTCTACCAGCAGGACGCGAAGACCTTCTCGTCGGGCTGACAAGGCGGCGGCACAACCAGCGGGGCCGCCGCCGCAGACGATGACGTCATAGGGTTGGGTGACGGGTAGGTCGCGAGTGTAAGAGATGAAGTTCATGTGTGTTTGCAAATAAAGGGGTCTTTTTCCGAGTGTTGTTGGTTGTGTGTCGTGGGTCGAGTCGTTCAGTGTCACTGGGAATTAGCAATGAGGTCATCTGGGTTGATCAGCACACCGACAATCGAGTGTTTGCGCGCGTCGTTCCAATACTTGATGTAGGTGGTTGCGAGAAGGGTCTCATCGGGAAAAAGAACCAGCGCGGCGTACCCGCAGTCGTAGCCCGCATAGCTGTGCAGGAGTTTGATGCGTCGTCCCGGGCGGTGAGCTTTGATGTCGTCGTACGTGCCGACCCAAGCTACAAAGTGCCCGAGCGTCGGACTTTTTGGGGCTGTGTCGCGGAAGGCAATGACCCAGCGTCCATCCTTCAGTTGTACGCCATGGTGACGGTGTCCTGTGATTCCCCACGAGGCATTCTCGGGGGCTGTCCACGTCTGTCCCTCGTCGCGACTGAAAATGAGCTTGCTCAGTGCGTGCTTGGCATTGTCCCTCAGAATCGCACAGATCTCATTACCGTCGGGCGAGCGGAGCAGGAACGGTTCGCAAAGATTCATCTCAGCCTGTTGCGCGACAACGTGCGGTACGCCCCAGGTTAGTCCCCCGTCCTGCGAAGCGATTTGAAACACACGGTTCCACTTGGGTTTGAGTTCGGGCCAGCGGCCATTATACTGAGCGATGATCGAATTGTCTTTGAGGCGCAGAACCGAGCAGACTGGCATCACCGAGGTGGGGACGGGAATCGGAGGCATTACGCGCCACGTGGCTCCGTTGTCGTCGCTCATGACGCGCGTGATGGCTGTTGCGCCTTCGGCCGTTGTACCGGATTTGCCGCAGGCGAAGACGAAGAGTCGCTCTTTGCCTTGTGGGTCGGTCATGCGGAAGATCGAGGGACAGTTCTTCCATGTCTTGTATTCAGCGGGGAAACGGTCGTCGACGCGTTGCCACGTCTTACCACCATCTGTGCTCATCGCAACCGGACCGCAAGACCCGCCGTGGCCGGTGGTCCAGACAGAGAAGAGCGTTTTGCCGTCCGCGAGTAGCGCGGTGGTGGCATGACCCTGATAGATTTCTGGCGTACCGGCTTCGATGACCACATGTCGGTTGGTTTCTGTGGAAAGGTCGAGATAGGGCGCAAAGGGTTTTTCGGCGCTCACGGTGAGTGAAAGAAGGCAAAAGAGTGTGGGGATTTTCATGGTTGATTGAGGGTATTCCAAAGGTGAAGGAGTACGTCGCCACGCTTCTGATTCGACGCAGACGAGTTTTTGGATTCAGCGGCGTAAACGATGGGTGCCAATTGTGCGGGATCGAGTTTTCTTTGGCGGAGTTTTTCGAATGCGCTTAGCCAGAGTGCTTGAACGTCCACGCTGAGCAATTCGTCAAGCCGGGCATCGTAATCGGCAAAGAACCCTTTTGTGCCGAAGTATTGTACGGCGGGTTCCCACGGCTTGCCGGAGGTTACGTCCACATCGTTGAAGAAGCTCACCATGAAGCGGTTTTTCGCCAGCGTCCGGATCAGCAGATCGGGGTCAAGCGCGGCTGGCGTGGTGTTCTGCTTCACCGCCAATGCGGCGGCGAAACCAGCCGCTTCGCCGGTCTGCATCCAGACCGGTTCGAGACGGATCGCGCCCCAGCCGACGTGTGATGCGGAGAGCGCGACCGGCACGAGCAGGTTATCCAGCTCCTTGGCCAACAAACAGCGGTAGGGGACTTGCGCGGGGCGCGAATCTTCTGCGAGGAAGAAGTTGCCTTCCGCTCGTTTGCGGCCGTTCTGCGTTTCGTGGACGATACAGGCGACCGAGTCCAGTGGCCAGTCGGTGATGGCGACGCTATCCGTGTGGATCGGTGTGCGGGCGATATCGTCCGCGAGCTTGTTGTCGTGCTCTGTGAAAACGGCGCGCCCCACCAGTCGCCGCGCTTCGCGGACATAGACTTCATAAGGCACATTCCCGTTGTCGGGAAACTCGTCGGCAGCCAACCCGTATCCAGCGAACTGTTTCCGGTCCTTTTCGGACGCTTCGGGGTCGTTCTGAATATACCAGAGCTTCATCAGCATGGCATCGAGGCATTGTTTAGAAATTCGCTCGCGCTCGGACCAGTCTCCACTCGGATAACCATTCTGCGGTCCGATCAGCCGACCGCCGTTCCAAGCGATCTTGCCGTTCGGTAGGTTCGGGACCGAACCGCCGACAGAGGCCAAACGTGCGATGGCGGGGTCGTAGTTCTCCGGCTTGGTGACCATGACACGGTTGAGGGGATCCCGCGTGAGGATCAAACGGTAGTTGTAGGCCATCACGGAGCCATCGCCCTCGCCGCTTTGGGGACCGTCCTTGCTCCGGATGACATTGGCTTTGTTGTAACGGATGTTCAGCGTTCCTTTGTCCGCGGCCAGAGGGAAGCCCCGCTGCCCTTTGGCCTTCGGCTTGTTGCTGGTGTAGACCACGCCTGCGTGAGGCTCGTTGTACTGGCTGCGGGCCTCGCGTCCGATTTGGTTGCTGACACCCGCAACGGCCATGAGGTCGCCCTCGTACATGCCGTCGGCAAATACTTTGGCAAAGACGTTGACGGTGCCGTCGCTGTGCAGGGGTTTGAGCGTGACTGACTTCAGGAGTGGGCCCTCGCGTGTTGTCGCGACGGCAGTATGTCCGAGCAAGACGGTGAGCGTTTTCTCGCGTTCGACCATCCTGTTGAAGAGCAACTCGGCGATGTGCGGCTCGACCTTGGGCCGGTCGATGTGGGCACGACTTTTTGCAGACGGCATGGAGGCGAGATGCTGAGGCGAGCCTTCGCCGTATGTCTGTCGGTAGTAGTCCGCCGCGCCAGTCAGCATCTCCCCATAAAGGGGCGAGCGCAGGCCATCGTAAGGGGCTTCCCAGCCACCTGCACCACTGGTGATGAACCCGCCGAGGTGTTGCGTGTGGTTGACGAGCAGCACGCTTAACCCTTCGCGGGCCGCGCGCACAGCACAGGCGATGCCGCCCGGCGTGCCGCCCATGACGACGAGGTCGTAGGATTTCCCGTCCACTTCGGCGGCCGACGCGGTCTTGAGCGGGGGAAGAAGTTTGGGCGTGACGGTCAACGCCACGCTTCTGATCTCAGCCGGTTTGCGTTTGCCCCAAGACACATGTAGCAGAAGGCCCCCGGCCGGCATGTCCTGTGAAGCCGTGAGGGAGCCGGCCGCCGTCACGAGTCCGGATGAGTTGGTCTCGGTCTGTTCCAGTTTCAGGGGGTGCCCGCCGAGCGTGATGTCAGGCACGCGGAAGGATTCACCCTGCAGGCGTAATCCGAGCGTCAACGTCAGCGCGGACTCTTTTGCGACAGGGGCGATGGCCAGTCGGATGTCTCCCTCTTGATTGGAGAAAGGCAATTGTGGCCGGGCCTTTTCGGTGGGGGCGAGAATATCGCGGTAGGTGACCGCATGGGTGCGCGTGTCAGCCAACAGGGTTTTGAGCGAGCCGAGGCCCGAGGTTTTATTCAAGAACGTGCGCTTTTCTGTCGGGAAGAAATTGAAGGTGTAGATGCCGTCGGCTCCTGCGGCGAGTGCGGCAGAGGCGGCGCCACGAAGAAGGTCCCGTGAAACCGGACGAGGCTTGGCGCTCGGACAGGGGCGGTAATTTCCCTCCATACCCGCAAGCAGGATCGGGCTTGTATGGGTGCCCCGGAGTGTGCGCCATTTCTCCCAGGGCATGTCGAATTCGAGGGTTGCCCAGCGCGGGGTGGGAACCAGCACGTCAAAGAGAGCTGTGTCCATCCATGTTTTGATGTCCAGACCCAACGCCTGGGCGGTGTCCGGATCTGAAGGCACCCGCGCGCTGAGTAGCACGGGGCGGCACCGTCGCGCGGCGGCCTCGGCGACCAGTGGTCGCACCTTTTCCGTGAGCCAGCCGGTCAGGATTCGTGCGCCGGCCGCCTCCTCGCCATCGCTGAACAGGAAGGGCTCGCGCATGAAATCAAGCTCTAGACCGTCCATATCATAGCGGGCTAGCAGTTCGCGGATCAGCTTCAGGTAATGCTCCCGCACCTCTTCGCGGGCGTAATCCAGCGCATACGAGGAGTAGTCGGAGTGTCCGGTTTTCCTGCGGAATTCGGGATGGGCTTTCACAAACGAACCGTGCTTGAAGTGTCCCGCCTGCGGGCCGTTGTGGACATCGTTCATACGCACGCTGAGCCACGGAGAGAGCCCGCAGCCGCGCGAGAGCCGGATCGCTACGGCCGGGTAATCCAATCTGCGGGCATGAAAGTCCAGATACTGTTTGACGAGCGGATGCCAATGGGCGGACTCGTCTGCCGGTGTTCCCTTGAAGAACGGCTGATCCACTCCCAGTTCTGGGTCGAAGCCGCTCCACCACGGCTCCCAGACGTCGCTCGCATAGTTAGTCCGCTTTGAACACACGCAGAAGACCGCTGTTTGAAAACCGGCCTGCGCGAGCGCCCCGATGTAGGTCCTGAATGTCTCCTCGGGGTTTTCATCCGACACGCGGTGGACGTGGCAGAGATAGTTGCTGCTGTCGATGTTGGCGACAGGGCTTTTAATGGCTTGGCCATAGGCTCCTGCAAGGAATCCAAAGGCTATGAGCGGAGTCAGTGTCGTGGGTGTGTTACCGAACATGTCTGAATCAATCCTTCAACGGCGCTTGTGTGAACTGCAGGGCATAGAGTTTCGTATTTCGCATCTCGACCTGAACGCGGATCAAGCGGCCAGCCAAGGTGCCGATGTCCGCTCCGCCAATCCAGCGCACAAGATGATCGGTGTCATCAGTCTGGATGATTTCACATTCGTTGGAAGTGAACCCGGAGATAGGCGTGCCCTCTTTATCCATCAACGTCACTTTTGCGTTGCCCGTGCCGTGCGTGTTAAGATTGAGAATAAGCTGGTTGCCGGTGAACAGCAGGGGACGGGTTGTCAGCGTACCGCCTGAATAAGCGCTGTCCATTGAAACGAAGCCGTCCAGCCGCTGTTTGGCTAGATAGAGGCCTCCTTTGTCTTTTTTCGTCCACGCGTCACCCTCGGTTGGATTGTTCCGCCAAACGCCCATTTGCCCATGCGTATGTGGCCAGCCCACAAAATACTGGTACAGCCAGCGGCCACGCCGCACCATGCCCTGCGCCATGTTGACCAGCCGCAGATCGAGACCGTCGTGATAGCCTGTCGCCACATAGGGCGGGCGCCAGCGGTTCCATGTGATACCGTCTGGACTGGTGGCTAACTGGACTTCGAAAAGCCCGTCGCTGCCACCCAGCGAAAGGTGTTTCCACGTTGGATCTGTCAATTTGAAATAGGCAGCAGGGAAGGCGAGGTAGGCCTCCTCCGCAAAGGGATAAGGTGCGGCAACGCTTGTATAAAGATCCAGATTCGCGGGGTCTTGTTCATCAGGTGCCAGAACAACAGGCAGTTCATGGCTTAGGGTTGGGGTCTTGTCCTTTCCCCAGATGAAAAAGGGCGGAACCGATGTGTCGTAAGCCCAGGGCTTATCGATGTCGTCCACCGCGATGCGGCAGACGGATCGTTTAGGAGCCCATGCCCGGAGATAAACGACATACTTTCGCAGGTGGTCATCCCAGAACGCGGCGTGCTGACTATCAGGAATGAACGGAAGAAGCCGTGTGGGATTCTTTTTCCAGCGAATGCCATCCGCGCTGGTGGCGGTGTAGAGACCGCCATCGGATGGACAATCTATCCCGCCTCCGTCTGTGAAAACCATTCGATACCGATTTTCTATCGACGCATGGGGATCAAGGAAGATACTACACTCGACTGCGTTTGGAGAAAGGATGTTGACTTCCAAGTTGGTGCCATTAACCGTTTTCTCACCCAGTCGCGCACGTTCGAAGTGAATGCCGTCTGTGCTGGTTGCAAGGCACAGGTGGCGTACGTACGTTTGATCTTTCCATTCGTAGCAGGTGTAGTAGAGTTTAATCTCTGTCTCGTCTTCCAAGACGTTCGCGTAAAAAATGAATCCGAGCGACTCCCAGGGTCGATCCGGGATGAACACGCGGCGGATATCCTGCGGTGGATTCTGCACGCGTGTTATGTCACGGCAACGGGAGAGATCTAGTAGGCGATCATCCAAAAAGAGCCTTCGGCCACCTCCAATGGAAAGGAGCTGTTCTTCGAATGGGGGTGCCGCTAGCGCTACTGTTAGCGCCAGCAGTACGATGCTGACAGACACCCCTATTATACTCGTTTTCTTTCGTTTCATTTTGATTTAGATGTGGGCCACACATCCTTATGGCTGTTGCAAAATCAGGCGGAAGCCGCAAATCCATGTTGATCCTGTTGCCGGATCTCGACTTGCTCGCGCGGCATTTCGTTCAGAGGACGCAACTGAGCCCCAGTGTCCACTACGTGCGACACGGGAAGTGCCCTCATACGCGCCGGGCGGATTGGTGACACTGGAGGTGCCGAGTGACACCGTATACCAATCCAAGCATAACTCTTGGACGTTACCGAGCATATCGTAAAGGCCCCACGCGTTCGGCAGATATGATCCTACCGTAGCCGTGCCATTTGACGGTGCACACGAGGAAGGAGGGGCGTCCCAATTACCGGTTTCAGAGTTGTAGATTTTCCCTCCGTTATACTGATAACGTCCTAGGATATCCAACCTTGCGTCAACAGTGGTGTCGGTGAGATTTTCGCCGGTATACAGGGAGGTGTCAGTACCCGCCCGACAGGCGTTTTCCCACTGCGCTTCGGTCGGCAAGTCAAAGCCACTCAACCCGGTCTTTGTTCTCAGTTTACCCAGAAAGGAATCGGAGTCAACCGCATGGCTGGAAGGCCAGTTTGTTCCGATTACGCTCCACGTATATCGTTGTACGAGATCCTTTCAGTCGGACGCGTAGCGCGAGAAGCATTATAACTCGACGGCCAATCGTTGTTAATGTGATACCACTGCTGCTGGGTGACTTCGAAAACACCGATGTAGTAACCCTTGGTGAGGGTGACCATGTGTTGATCTTCGGAGGTGGAACGTCCGACCTCGCCAATCGGCGAGCCCATCGTGAACGTGCCTGCCGGGACATAGCGCAGGACGAGTTTGTCCGTGGCGTAAACGGAATCGTTGGTTACGCCGGTCCAGACAACGGAGTTGATGCCTACAACGGGATTGGTCTGCACCGTGCCGTAGGCGCCGCTCGCAAGCGTCTCCTCATACACGTATTCGACTTGATTGGATGAGCCTGCTTCTTTCGTGAGGTCGATGATGATATAGGTCGGTTCTGGAACGGGGGTCAGTTTTACCCGAAAACTGACAATCGGCTCATTCGTGTAAGCCGTTTTTGTCGGATCCCAAACGATGCGCCGGAACCCCTGCTTGACGCTGTACAGATCGCCTGAAAGGGAAGAAGCTGACGGTATGTCGAGCGGATGGGCTTCTGTGCCATTATACGCTTGCAGCAGGACATTCATCGTTACATCTGGGTCGCCATTGTCCAGCACATACTCGATATCCACCAGCCGACTCCACGGCCAGCGCTGACGGATCGATATGTCGGTGATTGAAGAACTCTCGGCGGCAACGGCTCCGAGCGTCAGACAGACAGTCAGTATTCCCAACAACACGTTCATAATTTTCATTTCCGATTCTCCTGTTTATACGTTAACCCTTTGGAAGGGTCGGACAATTTGCTGGTTTCAGTTTTCCTTTTCCACGATCTACTTCACTTGGATCATTGTGCCGTCGATTGGGCGCATGAGCGCTACAGCCAAAGGTTCTGCCACGTCCGGGAAGGAGAGCGACAGATTAAACGTGCCGTAACCCCACCCGGTGTTGAGAATCTTCCAACCGAAATATCCGGACGCATCTGTGAACACGTTGGTCTGCGATAAGCCGCCGACTTTCTCAATCGCCAGTGTCGCCGACAAGGCGTTTGTCGCCGCAGGGTCCCATGCCGCATCGTAAGGGAGTACAACATTTTTTTGACTTTGGACCACGCCGCGCTTTCGGCGACGGCGTTGATTGTTGCTCCGCCGACGGCACCAGCCACGACGGCCAACCTCGCGGTCAGGGTTTCGATAACCGTTTCGCCGTCGCCGTAGAGCGTGAGGGTCAGGTCGTACACGTCCTCTTCCGAAGTCGCCGCGGGTGTGAAGGCTTGCCAAAGGCAGGTTGAGACGTCCGCCGCGAAATTTGTGGTGAACGTGCCGTTCATGCCAACAATATCCAGCTTGGCGTGTGTTGCTTCCGGGATACAGTCCCAGCGTAAAGGGACGGTGTTGGTATAAACGGTTGACCAGTGGTGGTACTGGCCGGTGGTGGCATCCACCAAGGTGGTGTCCGAGAGCATCGCACGTGCACGTGTCCCCGTCAAGAGGACGGCGGAGAGTACGCTCAGAGCCAACAAGGGCGCTGTTTTCTTCATCTTTGCTCCTTTCTTCAGTTGGGGCTTTGAAACAGTTGAGATCAAAGGCGTATCTGTCGATTATTCAAATACAATATCAATTTAACATGGCCTCAAGAAGAAAGCGTTAAAGAAAGCATTTCTCAATTTTCTTGAC